>NZ_JDWE01000036.1:0-46655 GCF_000685765.2 Frankia sp. BMG5.23 | reverse complement strand
CAAGCCGGTCTCGGACCGGACCGACGAGGACAGCACGGCGGTACTTCGGGCACCACACGACGTGGTAACCGAGGTCATAGGCGCCACCCGCGCCGACCTGCACCGTCCGGGACATGCCGTTGATTATACCAGCGTGGCCGGTATAACCGTTGCGGTCCGTGCCGGATTCCCCTGTCGCCTGAAGGCGACAGTCCCCTCCGGAGGTCATTGATGGGTGAGCCGGGCCTTGCTCTCCTGGATCGGGCAGAGCCGTCTCGATCGTCGCGACCAGATCGAGGCGGACCATCAGGTCCCGGGCCACCGGCAGAGCACCGAGCAGCTTCTCCAGGCGCGGGGGCCCATAGCCCACCCGGACGGCGGTCGCCAGCACCCTCCGAACCGTCCCAGGCCGGACACACCACGCACCAGGGAAATCATCATCCTGGCGGATCAAGAAATCACACGGTCAGCACACCACACGAACGTGCGGAGTACGGGCTTACCGAGCGGTGGATGCGCAGGCGCGGTGCGACGCGCTGCGAGCACGTCCGAAGGAACGCAAACTCGTCGCGTCGGCCGCGCTGCACGACGCGGTCAATGCCGGCCTGGCCGAGAAATGGTCTCCGAAGTAGATCAGTGAGAGGCTGAAGAAGGACTTCCCTGACGACGAGGGCATGCGCGTGTCGCACGAGACGATCTACGAGTGCCTATACCTCCAGGCCCGCGGCGAGCTTCGGACCGAGCTGAAGATTGCTTTGCGCAAGGGCCGGACGAGGCGGGTGAACCGATCGCGCAGACCGTGACCAGGGGAAAGATCCCGGACATGGTCGACATCAGCGAGCGGCCGAAGGAGGCCGAGGATCGAGCCGTGCCCGGCTTCTGGGAGGGTGACCTGATCATCGGTAAGGGGAACAGGTCCCAGATCGCCACGCTCGTCGAGCGTACCACCCGGTTCGTGATGCTGGTGCGTATCCCCTCTGACCGCACCGCCGAACGTGTCGCTTACCTGCTCGCGAAGAAGATGGGAACCCTCCCTGAGTTCCTTCGCAACAGCGTGACGTGGGACCAGGGGAAGGAGATGGCCCGCCACGCGGAGTTCACGGTCCGGACCGGTATCCCCGTGTATTTTTGTGACCCGCACTCGCCCTGGCAGCGCGGTTCCAACGAGAACACCAACGGTCTGTTACACCAGTACTTCCCGAAGGGCACCGACCCGTCCTTGCACACACAGGACGAGCTTAATAAGCTGGCCGCCCAGCTGAATGGAAGGCCACGGCAGACGCTTGGCTGGTTGAAGCCGATAGAAGTTTTCAACGAGCTGCTAGAAAGTCACGCGTCGCTTTGACCATTTGATTCCACTCGTCAGGTTGTCAGGCAGGCGAACGGTGCCTGATGCGGCAGTAGTTCCCAGAATCACAATTCACTCCCCGGGAAGTTCCACTATGTTCCCTCTCATGGGTTCGTCTGGCGCAGATGGCGGTACCCCGCGCAGCGGCGTGGTGGGCGGGTCGATCATGTTTCTCGCTTTCTTGTCCGAACTCGCGATGCTGGGCACTTTGGCGGGTGCCGGACTCGATCTCGCCTCGTCAGCCGTCGCCGGTGTTGCCTTGGCGGTCCTGCTGCCGCTGATGGCGGCCGTCGTCTGGGGAGTGTGGCTCGCCCCCGCGTCACGACGTCGGCTTCGCGGGCCGGCGCTGCTGATGGTGAAGATCCTCCTGTTCTGTCTGACCGCGATCGCCACGGCGCTGGCTGGGCATCGCGTCTGGGCAGTGGTGTTCGCGGTCACAGCGATCGCCGCGACGGCCGGTGGTCACCGCATCGACAGCCGAACCCAGGCGCGGTGAAGGTCACGCCTTTTCGGCGGCCTGCCTAAGCGCCGTGAGCCAGTCATTCAGCCCGCTGCGGAGTTTCGTGCTGCTGAAGATGAGGCCGAGGAAGGGCATAGACATCGATTCCATGCTCGTGACTCGCACCGTACCGTCCGGTGTCCGTTCGAGAACGTTGCGGTGAACGGCCTTGATGCCGGCGGAGACCCCACTCCAGGTGATCTCGTGGAGTGGATCGACGACCGCCAGGGTCGAGCGGACCCGTGACTTCCCGTTGACCCAGATGAAGGATGTGTCGACGGCCACCCCGCCGTGAACCTGCACGTCCCGGACGGCGGGGTTCCACGCCGGCCACCGGTCTATCTCGCTGATCAGCCGCCATACCTTCTCGGTCGGCGCGGCCACGGAGATCTCCGCCGCGGCCTTTACCGGCGCCTTTTCGTCGAGCACGCGCTTCTTGGCATATTCTTCGTGAAGCTCGGCGATGCCGGGCCCGCGGTAGAGCAGATTCGATGTCATACCCGCTCCCTCGGTCGTTCGACCTGGTTGTCGTCGGTGGTTGCTAACGCCGTTAGCCGACGCTAGCCAACAACGTTGGTGACGGTCAAGGGGCGTGCGGAAGGTCACCGGTCCGGGGCGTCGCGGAGCAACAGCAGGTAGGGGCTACCGAGGGGGATGGCTCCGTGACCTCAGTGTTCGTCCCAGTGACCTCAACTCCAGGCCTGTCAGTGGCGCATCCCCACTCGGCCCGCACGCGCCGCGCCACCCGGCGCCTCGACGACCCGGTCGACCCGGTAGATCGTCACCTTGGTCGGACCGGCGCCGAACGAAGCCACCTTGACGCCATGGGCCAGCGCGTCGGCCAGCAACGGGAGCCGGTGCAACGTCGCCGGTTCGGCCATCCAGGCGTCGAGGATGACGTAGTCGACGTCGCGCCAGCCGTTCGGGAGGCTCGCCCGTACGGCCTGGTCGTTGATCTTCCAGTGCCAGATCGGCCTGGTACCTCCGCGTAGCAGGTCGAGCCACGCGTAATCGTTCGTGATCGTCACTCGGCCAGGGGGGACGTGGCCGAGGTACCAGGCGGACGCCTCCCGGCTCGGGAGACTGTCGTCCCGGGAGGTCGCGTCGACCAGGACCGGTCCCCACTGCCACGACAGCACCGCCAGCCCGGCCACGACCACCGAGGCCACCGCCGCGAGGCGAAGACGGGCGGTTGTGGTGGCAGGCCCGGGCCGGGGATGAAGGTGGTCGGCCAACCCCGCTACGCAGAGTGCGGCGAACGGCAGCATCCCGACGACGTACGGGTACGGCAGGTACCCCTCCCGGAGCAGGAGCAGTGCCTGGCTCACCAGCAGCACGCTCGGCACCCGAAGCCGAGGCACCAGCAGCCCGGCGATCGCCGCCACGAGGCCGGCGGCGAGCAGGATCGCATCGAGCCCGAGCCAGAAGCCGACTAGGTTCCACGCCGAACTGCCGCGGTCGAGCACACTGCCGCTGGACTGCCGGGTGAACAGCTGGAACTCGACCGCCCGGCGCAACTGGTGCAGCTCGCCACGAGCGGCTGCGAACACCACGAACGCCCCGGGGCCCGCCACGGCCGCGGCGGCGAATCCGAGGCTCGCGGCGCGTAGGTTGCGCCGCCGGTGATTGATCCACACCATCAGGTAGACACCGGGCAGGAACACCAGAGCGGATTCCTTGGACCAGAACGCGACGCTTACCGCGAGTCCCGCCAGTACGGCAGTCCGCACTCGCCGTCTGGGCGCCGCAGCCATGACCAACGCCGCTAACAGCCACATCACCATGATGTTGTCGAGGAACACCATCCGCTGGAACCAGAGCGCCAGCGGTGACAGCGAGAACAGCGCGACGGCCGTCACCGCGTACGGTCGGCGCACGTCCAGCCGGCGGGCGAACAAGTAGACCAGGACACAGCTCGCGACGTGCACCCAGAGCATGAACTCGCGCGCGGCGCTCACGCCGGTAGCGCCGCGGCCGAAGGCGTCGGTCACCCAGGCGTACGCCGCGATCTGGGCCCAGCCGCCGAAAGGATGATCATACCAGTAGGTGTAGTGCGCCAGTCGGCCCCAGTACCGCAGGGCGTAGGCCTGCGCGGCATAGGTGCCCTCGTCCTCGTTGAACCGGCCGGGCCAGCCGTCGAGGTTCACCGCGTGGACCAGGGCACAGGCGACGACGGCTGCGCCCACGGCGAGAACGACCATGGTGCGACGGCTGCCGCGACGGTGACGGGCCGCCGGACCCGGCTGGCCGGCCGACTCCGGAACGCTCCTCGCGGCGGTCAGCAGGCGACCCTCCCGGCGAGCAGGCTCGCCCGGAAGGCGGCGAGGTCGGCCTCCGAGTCGTCGTACCGCCAGTCACCCTTCACGCCGTCCTTGATGTTCATCGCCGTCCAGACGAACCCCACCACCTGGGGGTGGCTCTGCAGCCAACTGCCGAACGAGGCGATCCAGCTGGTCTTGTACTGGTCCCGCTGGGCGCCCACCTCGGTCAGCAGGACCGGCTTGGTCGACAGCGCGGCCAGTTGGGCCATGGACGGGTCGTACGTCTGCGCGGCGGAGCTCTCCTGCACGCCGTACCCTGTCAGACCCATCAGG
Organism: Frankia sp. BMG5.23; assembly: GCF_000685765.2. Taxonomy (NCBI): domain Bacteria; kingdom Bacillati; phylum Actinomycetota; class Actinomycetes; order Frankiales; family Frankiaceae; genus Frankia; species Frankia sp. BMG5.23. The sequence continues at coordinate 42,235 of NZ_JDWE01000036.1, read as the reverse complement.
TCGACCCACTTGTCGCCGGGGTAGTACTCGGCCAGCGGCGTTCCCGACGTCCCGCGGAGCACGTTCGGCGACCACACCCACAGCGCGTTCGTGACGCCGGCGTCTCGGAAGATGCCGACCACGTGCTGCCACGCCGCCACGAACAGCGCCGGGGTGTTCGAGCCGACCGACGCCCACGGGTACCAGTAGCCGTTCATCTCGTGGGCGAACCGGATCAGGACGGGGCGTCCGTACTTCTTCACTACCATCGCGATGGCCCGGTAGTGGTCATCCCACCGGCCCTCGATGGTCTTGTCGAGCGTGAAGTCGCTCTGGTTGACCCCCTTGTCCGGGTTCCACGGCTCGACCGTCACGATCGGTGTCACCGGCACCGCGCCGAGTACCGTCGGGTCCAGGCCGTGGGTCACGGAGACGAAGAACTGGGCCATCGCCGGCGGGCAGGCCGTCGTGCGTGCAACCTCGCCCAGCGACGCCTGGCTGATGCCGGGCACCGTGACGCCGAACTGCGGACGGGTCCTGAACACGGTTTCGACGGCCGCCCGCGGCGGAGCCGAGCCGCCGCGGGCGGCGCCGCTCGGGGATGCGGGTTTCAGCGACGGGCCGTCGCCGGGGGAGCTGCAGGCGAAAACCAGTACGCTCGCCGCCATCATCAGGCAGACGGCAGACCGCCGTCGCATCAGCGCCTCCCCACCAGGTACCTCGGCCGTCTGGCTGGTACGTCCGCCAAACAATGACTGAAAAGTGTACAGAAGTCCTGAAATACGGCCATGGCGCATCTCGTTCGCGAGGCTACCCGGTGCCCGGATTCCACCGGGACCGAAGTCAGGAACGCGGTGTGCCCGCGGTCTGGCTTGACTGGAGCCGCGGTCCCCGCAACGGCAGCTGTACCTTGGTGACCAGCGCGTGTTCGAGCGCCGGCCCGAGCATGACCGCTGCCGTGTTCGTGATGTGGGAGTCGTCGCGGTACAGCAGCACGCTGCCCCGTACGGCCGGGCAGGGCCCGGTCCCCGGGCACAGGATGACGTTCAGGTCGACCGCGCTGACCGCTGGTTCGCGGCCCTCGACGACCGCCTGCAGCAGCGGGTCGCGGGGCAGTCCGGAATCCCGCGGGAACGAGCACGACCGCCAGTTGTCGATTGCGCCGGAAATACACGCCGGAATGTCTCCCGGTGGATTCGGGGTGTCGACGATGTAGACCAGCGGAGCACCCAGGGACGCGAGCCGTGCGATCGTGTTCCGCCATCCCGCCACAACCTTTTCTTCGTCGCCGGTGTACCGGTTGTACGTACTCAGGAAGATCGCGTCTGGCTTTGGTTCCGCGGCGAGCCGGCGAAACGTGTTCTCCCGCCAGGTGTCGCACTCGGTGAACTCCCGGCCGAGCTGCTCGCTGCGGACCGAGATGGCGGGTAACGGACAGCCGACCTTGGTCAGCACCTCCACCGACCAGTCGCTGCCGCGGGCCACGTGGTAGACCGCCCCGAACCACTGGGCGGCGTGCGAGTCCCCCAACAGGACCACCCGGCCGGTGGCGCCGTCGGTGTTCAGCTGGCAGGGCGGGCTCGTGGTCTGGCGGGGACTTGCCATGCAGCCCTCCGGAAGCCGCGGCAGGTCGTCGTACGCGGACCAGGGGGCGGGCGTCACCGGGCCGCTCAACAGGCCGCCGGGTTGGTCGAACGGGTCACGCACCACCGTGGCCGCGGGCAGGTGTGGCAGCACCGCCACCGCGTCCCGGTCACCGCCCCGCATCCGCTGCAACGCATCGGTGCCGACCAGCATGCCGGTGGCGGCCGGCAGCAACGTCGCGGTGACGGCGATCGCGAGGCCACGACGCCAGCCCGACGCCGCGACCGCCGAGAGCCGCACCGGACGCTCGACCAGCCGCGCCGACAGCTCGGCCGGCACTGCACAGGCCGCGACCACTGCCGTGCGCGTCTGCCAGCTCAGGTCTCCCACCCGCGCCTCGACCAGGACGAGCACGGCCCAGTGCCACAGGTACAGGCTGTACGACCGGCTTCCGATGACGGTCAGCACCCTGGTCCCCAACAACCGGCCCGCACCCGCCCGGAGGCTGCGGTGTCCCGGGCGGACGCCGGTACCCGCCGCGATGACCGCTGCCGCGCCGAAGGTGGGCAACAAGGCCGCCGTGCCCGGGTAGACCGTCACGCTGTCGTAGCTGACGACGGCGGTCACCACCGCCACGCACCCCGCCCAGCCGAGCACGATCCTTAACCCGGTGACGGTGCGGCCGCGGTCGAGTCTGGCGAGCGCCGGCGTGGCGAAGGCGACCAGCGCACCGACGCCGAACTGCCACGCCCGGGTCGGCGAGCTCAGGTAGGCGACCGGCGTCTCCACCAGGGTCCAGTGCAGCGACAGCGTCAACGACAGGGCGACGAGCCCGAGCGTGACCGGGACCGCGACGGCGGCCAGCGACATCGTGACGCGCCGGGCGAACAGCACGACGAGCAGCAGGAGCAGCGGCCAGACGAGGTAGAACTGCTCCTCCACGCTGAGCGACCAGAAGTGCAGCACCGGACTGGGATCCCGACCGCTGGCGAGGTAGTCGGTCTGGTTCGAGATGAACCGCCAGTTGACCAGGTAGACCGAGGCCGCCGCGACGTCGTGCACCGTCTCCGCCTGGCGCAGCGGCGGCATCGTCAGCCAGCTCGCCACGGTGACGAACACCAGGACGACGCAGGCCGCCGGCAGGATGCGCCTGGCCCGGCGCGCGTAGAATCCCGCCAGGCTTATCCGACCGGTGACCTCGGCCTCCCGCACGAGCAGGCTGGTGATGAGGAACCCCGAGACGACGAAGAACACGTCGACCCCGACGAACCCGCCAGCGGCGTGGGGGACCTGACCGTGGTAACACAGCACGGGCAGCACAGCCAGGGCGCGTAGCCCTTCGATGTCGGGGCGGAAGCCGAGCCGTTCCTCGATCCGCACCAGACCCGGGTGGGGTCGCCGCAGCGGCACGGTGACCGCGCCGTCCGTCGTCCTCATGGTCCTCATGCTCCTCAGGCCGACCGTTCCCACGGTCCGCCCGGCCTGATCAGTGCCATAGCACGGTCGGGTCGACCCAGCCGGTGGCCAGCAACGCGATGACCGCCAGGCCGACGGTGATCGCCAGCCCGTCGGGCCAGCGCAGGTGCTCGGAGGCCGGGAAGTCCAGATCGTCGTCGTGACGTTCCACGTCGCTTCACCCCTGGCGCAGGGCCGCGCTGGCGGGTGGAGCGCCGTGCGAGGGCGAGACCGGAGCGCTGTGAGCCGGAGCGCTGTGAGCCGGCGCGCTGTGAGCCGGCGGACCGCCGGTCCATGCCCGGACCACGGAGTCGGGCTGAGACTGCCTGGCGCGGTGCCGGCTGCGTGCCGGCCGGTCGCCGCGTCCCACGAGCAGGCGGCTCAGGTCGAACAGGAGCGGGACGCTCAGATAGCTGTGGCCGAGCTGAAACAGAATCACGAGCCAAAAGTTTCCCCAGCCGAACCTCCAGACGTCGAGACCGATGCCGGTCCATGTCGCGCACGTCGTCAGCAGTAGCCAGCAGAAGGCGGTCCGAACCACGCCGCGGACCATCGGGTTCCCCCTTTTGCGCACGGAGCCGGTCGCCACCCAGGATGCCGTGCGACCACGCACCATGTGCAGGATCGCGACAGCGTGGCAGAAGCTGTACACAAGTTGCACCCGCAGCACTTCGAAACGCCATCGACCGCGGCTGGTGGCCGGGAGCAGGACCAGCCACACCCAGGCGGCGGCCAGGAAGGGCAGGAAATTATAGGGCCGCACCAGCTCCGGGTAGACGTACACCATCAACAGGCCAGGAATGTTAATGGTAAAGACGTTGATCGCGGTGGAAATATAGTAGAGGAACCCGCTCCAGAAGCAGACCCGCTGTTTCCAGTCGAGTCTGATGTGGCGTAGCTGACGGGTCCGCAGCAGGGCCATGGAGCCGCTGCACCAGCGGTACTGCTGGTTGATGAAACCGGCCAGGTCAGCCGGGCACAGGCCAGTCGCCAGCACCACCGGTACATAGCGGGTGGTGTAGCCCGCCGCCAGCAGCTTGACACCGGTGAAGACGTCCTCGCTGTGTTCGATCTGGGCGAAGCCGCCTGCCTTCCGCAAGCTGCCGCGCCGGTAGATCGCATTGGTTCCGACGCAGATCGGGACGCCGACGGCATCGCGGGACGGCTGCACCCAGCGATAGAAGAGCTCCTGGGTGGCGCCGGCGGTCCGCTGCAGCCAGCCCATCGACCGTTTCGTATCGAAGTGCTGCGGGCTCTGCACGATACCGACGCTCGGGTCGTCGAGGTACGGTGCCAGGTGAAAGAGGTAGTCCGGCCGCGGGCAGAAGTCGGCGTCGAAGATGGCGATGTAGTCGCCGCGCGAGTGCTCGAACCCGAACTGGATGTTACCGGCCTTCTTCATCCGGCCCCGGTCCGGCCGGCTCAGGTAGCTGAAGCCGTGGGCGGCGGCCGCGGCGGCGACCTCCGGGCGGCCGCTGTCGTCGAGGACGTACGCCCGTAGCTGCCCCGGCCACCTGACCCGGGCGATGTGTGAATAGGTGTTGAGCAACACCGGGAGAGGTTCACCCGCGCTGGGAAGAAAGATGTCGACGCTGGGGCAGTAGATCGGCCGCCAGCCGCTGACCAGGCCCTCATGGCTCTGTCTCGTTACGCGCCGCCGGTGCTGGGTGGCCACAATCGTGAAGGCCGAACAAATCGCGTTGAGCCCGAGTAGCAGGAGAAACACCCACAACGCCGACGCCAGCAGCGCGAACTTGACCAGGCTGAACGAGGCAAGGGTGAACGACGCGGTCATGCACAGTAGTACCCAGCGCCGCTGTCGGCCGAGGTAGGCGTACACCAGTCGGTCCGACGGCGGGCTTGGCAGCGACTCGTTCCGAGCTTCTGGGACCGGCGCTTCTGGGACCGGCGCTCCGTCGACGGCACCGTTCCTTGGCGCAATCCGATCCGCCGCATATTCCCTGGGGGGCATCACCGAGGCCGCGGCGGAAGAGTCTCTCCTTTGTTCGCCCAGCTCGGCGGCAAGGAACTCCTCGCCAAGATCGACCTCCACGGTCCCCCCGGTACCCTGTGATCAAGGTTGATGGTAGTCTATGGGGTCTTATGGGGACCGTTACGAGCGACCGTTACGAGCGATAGCCCCGGTACCCTTTGATCAATGCTGATGGTAGCCCATGTGGGCCGTTGCGACCCGGTGGCCCCGGCGTCGCCAGGGCTACCGCGACTGATACCGCCAACGGGAAGTTGTCGCGCAATTACGATGCGCTACGTCGGGCTCTCGGGGGTGGGCCGCGCCGTGAACGCGCCTTCAGGCACCTCTAGAATCCAGGCACAAATTCCGTCGTGAGCCGGTTGTCAGAACCACGGCTGCTAACGGAGACGGTAGGCACTCATGCGTGCGGCGCCGCGGTGCGCAATGAGTGCGCGTGAAGGTCAGGTTCCGGCGGGAGGGGGCGGCCGTGGGTTCGCAGACCGCGCGGCGACGGTTGCCGTGACGACGCCTGACGGGTCAGTTCCGTGGGACGTGGCAAACTCCCGCGCGACACCGCTGCTCGACAGTGACCCCGTGACTGTCGGGACGTACCAGCTCGTGGCGAGGCTGGGCCAAGGCGGGATGGGAATCGTCTACCTCGGCAGGAGCCGGGACGGGCGGCCCGTGGCCGTCAAGGTGGTCCGTACCGACCTCGCGCGGCAGCCCGAGTTCCTGGCCAGGTTCCGTCGTGAGGCCGAAGTCGCCCAGCGGGTCGCCAGATTCTGCACCGCGGAGGTGCTTGAGGTCGACGTCGAGGCCGATCGCCCGTACCTGGTGACGGAGTTCATCGACGGTCCCACGCTCGCGGACGCGATCGCCGCCAACGGTCCCATGGCGGAGGCCGACCTCGAACGCCTCGCCATCTCGGTCGCGGCGGCGCTCACCGCCATCCACGCCGCGGGAATGATCCACCGTGACCTGAAGCCGTCGAACGTCCTGCTGTCGCGGCTCGGTCCGCGGGTCATCGACTTCGGCATCGCGCGCGCGATGGATTCCACGACCTCGCTGACGACCTCCACCGGCCTGATCGGCACCCCCGCTTTCATGGCTCCCGAACAGGCGCGCGGCGCGCTGGTCACGGCGGCCGCGGACATCTTCGCCTGGGGCGGGGTGGTGACGTTCGCGGGCACCGGGATCGGCCCGTTCGGCAAGGCGACGACCCCGGTCCTGCTGTATCGAGCGGTGCACGAGGCGCCCAAGATCGACGGCCTGCCCGACGGACTCCGTTCGATCGTGGCGAAAACGATGTCCAAGGAGCCGGCGGACCGGCCGACCGCCAGCGATCTCTACCAGTCCCTCCTCGGCTTGTCCAACGTTGACGAGGCGGTGCGAGGCGAAGCTGGCCCAACCGCCGTCACCGTGGTCACGGATCCGCCGGTCAAGCCGCCGGCGCGCATGGACGCCGGAGCCTCGCGGACACCGTCCGACTCCGTGGGTTCCGTGGGTTCCGTGGGTTCCGCCAACCCGGCGATGCCACCGCCGAGCGACGACATCCTGTCACCACTGGACCTGTCGCCACTGGACCGTCCGGCACCCGGCCGCGGCTACCCCGAGGGTGGCGAGCCGAAGCAGCAGCAGCGGCAGCGGCGCGGCCGGTGGCAGCGGCGCACGGTGGTGTCGCTGGTGGCCAGTCTCTGCGCCGTCGCGGTAGCGGTGACGGCCACCCTCATGTTCGTCACCCACAAGGACCCCGCTTCGGTCCCCGAGAGCATCGAGGTGTCGCGCCGGCTGGCGAGCGAGGCGGCGGCGGCTAGCACGACACAACCGCAGCTGGCCCGCCAACTTGCGCTGGCGGCCTACCGCGTCGAGCCCACCGAGGAGGCCCAGCGCAGCCTGATTGAGAACTTCGGCGGGGTAGAGATCAATACGCTGGTTGGCCACACCGAGCGGGTGATCGGAGTACGGTTCAGCCCCAACGGCAGAATGCTGGTGACGGGAAGCGACGACAGCACCGTCCGGCTCTGGGACATCAGCAACCCCATGGCCACCAGACCGCTCGCGGTCATCCCGGGGGACAGCGGCACCTTCCTGCAGGGCGGCTTCAGCGCGGACGGGCGGCTGCTGTCGACGTCCACCGACGACCACATTGTCCGGCTCTGGGACATCTCCGTGCCCGAGCGGCCCAGGTCGCTGGCGGTGCTGCGGGACGTCAACAACAGCGTCGCCTTCGCGGTCGGCGGAAAGACCATGGCTACCGCCGGCACCGACAACACCGCCAAGTTGTGGGACATCACCGATCCCCACCAGCCGCGGCTGGCGGCCACCCTCGTGGGACACACCGACTGGGTCAACACCGTGGCGTTCAGCCCGGACGGGAGAATGCTCGCGACCGGCAGCCACGACCGGACCATCCGGCTCTGGGACGTGTCGACCCCGACCCGGCCCACGCCGCTCGCGATCCTCAACGGGCACGAGAACGCGGTGCTCGGGCTCGCCTTCCGGCCCGACGGCAGGATCCTCGGATCGACGTCGGCGGACCGGTCCGCCCGGCTATGGGACATCGCCACGCCGACGGAACCGAAAATGCTATACACCTTCACCGACCGATCGGACTGGGTGAGTAGCGTTGCCTTCCGCGTCGACCTGCACCTGATGGGCACGACCGCGCGGAAGGCCGCCCGGCTGTGGGACATCTCCGACCCGCGCAATCCCCGCCCGGTCGGCGGCCTGCTCGGACACACGGCGACGGTGCGGCGCGTCCAGTTCAGCCCGGACGGCACACTGGCCGCCACCTCCGGCGACGACAACACCGCCCGGTTGTGGGACATCGACCCGGCCCATATCGCCAAACGTGCCTGCACCGATCCGACAGCCGTGATGAGCGAGGCCGAGTGGGAGCGGCACGCCCCGCAGATCCCCTACCCGTCGCGGTGCCCATAGCGGAGTGATCCCGGCCGGGCCGGCGTGGTCGCCACCCTGCGTGGCGAGGCCGTTGCTGATCGGTGACGCTTCGCCACCCTCCGACAGGATACTTAGTTAAGTACCGCGTAGAGTACCGAGGTACTCTACGCGGTACTACCGCCACGGTACTATCGCCGCATGCCCAGAACCGTTACCCTCGGCGCCGCCCGCACGCCCACCGGCAAGCTCGGTGGCGGCCTCGGCTGCGCGGCACTCTGCTCGGGCGGCGGCCAGGGCGACGCTGTCACCCTGGAGGCTTGATGATGCCGCTGGACGGACTCCGCGTGGTGGAGCTCGCCGCGATCGGGCCTGCGCCGTTCTGCGGCATGATGCTCGCCGACCTTGGCGCGGACGTGCTGAGAGTCGAGCGGCCGGGCGGGCCGGCCGACGCGTGGGGGCGGTCGCCGGTCCTCGACCGCGGCCGGCGCACCGTGACGCTCGACCTCAAGGACGCCGGCCAGGTCGCCCAGGCGCTCGACCTGGTAGCCGACGCGGACGTGTTCCTCGAGGGCTTTCGGCCCGGCGTGGCCGAACGGCTGGGCCTGGGGCCGCGCGAGTGCCTGGCCCGCAACCCGCGGCTGGTCTACGGTCGGATGACGGGGTGGGGGCAGAACGGGCCATACGCCCACACCGCCGGCCACGACATCACGTACCTGGCCGTCAGCGGCGCGCTGCACGCCATCGGCCGTGCGGGGGAGCGGCCCGTGCCGCCGGTCAACATGCTCGGTGACTTCGGCGGGGGCGGCATGCTGCTCGCCTTCGGGGTACTGGCGGGCGTGTTCCACGCGCGACGCACCGGCCGCGGTCAGGTCGTGGACGCCTCGATAGTCGACGGCGCGGCGCTGTTGACGGGCATGGTGCACGGGTTCCTGGCGGAGGGGTCATGGCGGGACGACAGGGGTGTCAACCTGCTGGACGGCGGCGCCCCGTTCTATGACACCTACGTCTGTCAGGACGGCGGGTATGTCGCGGTCGGCGCGTTGGAGCGGAAGTTCTTTCGTGCGCTGGTCCAGCGGCTTGGCCTCGAAGACGATCCGGCATTCCACGGCGACCACCTGGATCGGGCTCGGTGGCCCGCGATACGGGCGAGGCTCACCGAGACCTTCGCCAAGCGTCCGCGCGACGAGTGGCACGTCCTCTTCAGGGACACCGAGTGCTGCGTGGCGCCGGTCCTGTCACTGGCCGAGGCGGCCGCCGACGAGCACAACGTCGCCCGTGGCGTGTTCCGTGAGCTGGACGGTGTCCGCCATCCGCAACCGGCTCCGCGTTTCGGCGACGGCTAGGGCGTGTCGGCGACGGCTAGGTTCCGGCTGCGGTGACGCTGCGAATGCCGTCGAGCACAAGCGAGGCAAGCTCCTCGTAGGCATCGGCGTCGTGTAAGCCGGTGGCGGCAAGGACGCGACCGGTCTGGATGCGCTCCATCGTCGCGGCGATCGTGTCGGCGATGAACGCCGCGTGAACATCGCGGAATTCTCCCGCAGCGACGCCGTCGCCGATGAGCTGACGGACACGCGCGGCGGCCGCGGCGATGTTGTGCTCATACACCTCCCGGGCGACGTGGTGCGCGGCGAGGTCGAGCCTGAACGCGGGCGATGCCGGACGCAGCGCGCGACCGATCGCCGCCAGGTAGGCCACGAGCCGGTCGGCCGAGGACGCGGCTTCGGCGGTCTCGGTCTCGACCTGCGCGGTGGCCCGGCGGAAGTAGTGCCTCACCGCGTTGACCGTAAGCTGCTCCTTGGACTGCCCGAGGGCATACAACGTCGTCTTGGAACAGCGCAGCCGCGCGGCGAGCTGCGCGAGCGTGAAAGTGCGGAATCCCTCGGCCAGAAAGAGGTCGACCAGATCGTCGAGCAGAACCTCGGGGCGTGTTCGTGCTGTCGGCACGGCATGATCCTATTCGGTGGCGCCTCGGGCCTCGGCGGTGAGGTCGCTTTCCTCCGCTTTCCTCATCGCTACCTCCTCGTCGGCGTCCTGCCGACAGCGATGAGCGTGCCCTTCGCCCGCGTATGCGACATCCGACCCGCGGTGCTTGGATCCGGGACCTGGCTCCCACCAGGGTGGGTCCTTCGACCCGGTTCAGGCACAGCGATGCTCCGGTGTGTCGATGGTCGGGTGTGTCGATGGTCGGGTGTGGGTGTTCAGTCCTCACTCGTCTTCTTCAGGGCGTAGACGGCGGCCTGGGTCCGGCTGGTCATGCCGAGTTTTTCGAGGATGCTGGAGACGTAGTTCTTCACGGTCTTCTCGGAGAGGTGTATCCGGGTACCTATCTGCCGGTTGGTGAGACCTTCGGCGATGTGCTGGAGGATTTCGCGTTCCCGGGCGCTGAGGGAGGCCAGCGTCGGGTCTTCCCTGGGCCCTTGGCGCATTCTGTCGAGGACGCGGCGGGTGACCGATGGCGAGAGCAGCGACCCGCCGGCGGCCACGGTGCGGATGGCGCTCACCAGGTCGTTGCCGCGGATCTCCTTCAGGACGTAGCCGGCGGCACCGGCCATGATGGCGGAGAACAGGGCCTCGTCGTCGTCATAGGACGTGAGAATGAGGCAGGCGACGTCTGGATGGGCGGAGCGGATGTCGCGGCACACGTCGATGCCGCTTCCGTCGGGGAGCCGGCCATCGAGGACGGCCACGTTGGGCAGGAGCGCCGGGATTCTGCGGATCGCCTCGGCGGCGAGTCCGGCCTCGCCGACCACCTCGATGTCGTCGTGGCGATCGAGGGTCTGCCGTAGACCGTTACGCACGATTTCGTGGTCGTCGAGAATGAATACCCGGATCGTCTTCATGCGGAGGAGGATACGGTGCCGTCCTCGGAGCCGCCACGCTGTGAAATGGATGCCGGGTTCGGGACCTTCGGCCCTTGGACCGGTCCTTGGCCCGGCGTCGACGGGTGTCTGCCAGCCACCGCGGCGGCGCGTCGGCGGCGCGTCGGAGGCGGGGGACGGTGGGGACGTTGGTCCCAGGTAGGATGGACCTCCGTTCCCTCCATGCACGACCCGAGCATGCTGCCGCGGCCGCCGGGACGCGGGCAGGCTCGTGCCATGAGTCTGGAGACCACGGTGAACCCGCTCCCGGCGGAGCGAGGCGCCTCGGCCTCGGCGCCAGCGGTGGCGCCGACGGTGGCGTCGGGGCCTCCTGCCAGGGTCGTCGAGACGGCGCGGTCCGTGCTCGTCTTCCTTGGAGATCGTGTCTTCAAGGTCAAGAAGCCGGTCGACCTCGGTGCCGTGGATTTCCGCGGCAGGCAGGCGCGGTTGGCCGCCTGCGAGGCCGAGGTGAGACTCAATCGTCGCCTCGCGCCCGACGTCTACCTCGGCGTCGCCGATGTCATCGGACCGGACGGGGAGCCCTGCGACCACATGGTCGTGATGCGGCGACTACCCGAGGCGCGCCGGCTGTCGACGCTTGCCGAAGGTGGCACCGAGGTCAGGGCGGAGATCCACGCCCTCACCCGGGTGCTGGTCGACTTCCACGCCCGGTGTGAGACCTCGTCCCGGATCGCCGAGGCAGGTGGCCTGGACCGTCTGCGTGGGCGGTGGGACGCCTGCTTCGCCCGGGTACAGCGTGACCATGGCGCGGCGGTGAGCGCCAGCATCCTCGACCATGTGAACCGTCTCGCCGTGCGGTACCTCGACGGCCGCGACGAGCTCCTGCGGGAGCGGCGCGAGGCCGGGCGGATCCGCGACGGGCACGGCGATCTGTCCGCCGCGGACATCTTCTGCCTCGACGACGGGCCCAGGGTGCTCGACTGCCTGGAGTTCGAACCCGGGCTGCGGGCGGCCGACGTCCTCGCGGACGCCTGCGCCCTGGCAGCCGACCTCGAGTGGCTCGGACGCCGCGATCTCGCCCGGCTCTTCCTCGATCACTACCGTGAGATGGCTGGTGAGACCCATCCTCGGTCGCTCGAGGATTTCTACTGGGCGCTGGCCGCGCTGGGGCGCTGCCAGGCGGCGTGCCAGCGTGTCGCGGCCGGCGAGAACGCGGCGGCGGAGGCGCGGGCCTTCGCTGACCTGGCACTGGCCCGGTTGCGCTGGGGCCGGGTCCGACTCGTGCTGGTCGGCGGCCAGCGCGGCACCGGGAAGTCCACGCTCGCCGGCGGGCTCGCCGGCACGGAGCGGTGGACCGTGCTCCGCTTCGACGACGCCGCGGCGGACCTGGCGGCCTCGGCCAACCGTCACGATCTCGCGGCGGGGGGATGGGCAGATGCGGGGGGATGGGTACCGGCCGACGACGTCGACGCGGTCCACCAGGAACTGCTGCGCCAGGCCGGCACAGCGCTGCGCCGCGGCGAGTCCGTCGTGGTCGACGCACCGTGGAACCGGCACAGCCAGCGCGCGCAAGCGGCCGATGTCGCTCGCCGTGCCTTCGCGGACCTGGTGCAACTGCGCTGCACGGCCCCGCCCGATCTCGCGGCAACCCGTACCGACCGGCGTTCCCCGGCAACCACCGCGGCAACCAGCGCCACAGGGTCCGTCGGCCTTGGCCGTCTCGCCGACACCGTCTCCCGGATCGAACCCTGGCCGGAAGCCAAGATCATCGATACGGCGGTGGCCATCGCCGAGTCGCTGCACAACGCCCGCCGCGCCGCGGCCTGATCGGCACGCGAAGCGATGTTCCGCAGTGCTCTGGGTGCTCTGGGTGTTTCGGGTGCTCTGGGTGTTTCGGGGAAGACCGGATGGCCCGGGAGCGGCCACCGCCGAGCGCGGGTAACGCATCGACAGCTGATGGGGATCGCCAATGCGTCCGCGGCAACCGAACCGGTTCTAGTACTGTTCGGGCGTGGGCATGGAAACTGGGTCCGCAGCCAGCCAGAAGCGGGCGGGAACGGACCCTTCGTCGGTCTCTTCGTCGGTCTCTTCGACGGGCTCACCGACGAGCGAGAACCTGACTTTCCCGCTCGTCGCGCGGCTCGAACTCGATGAACTGCTGACGCAGCTGGTTGACCGGGCCCAGGATGTGCTGGCCACGCAGAGCCGGTTGCGCGGGCTGCTGGCGGCGAGTCGGGCCATCGCCACGGACCTGCGGCTGCCGGTGCTGCTCAGGCACATCGTGGAGGCGGCGTGCGAGCTGCTGGACGCCCGGTACGGGGCGCTGGGCGTCGTCGCGCCGGACCGCACCCTGGAGGAGTTCGTCCACGCCGGCATGGACCCGCGGGACGTCGACCGAATCGGTCATCTGCCCACCGGCCACGGGGTGCTCGGTCTACTGATCGATGATCCTCGGCCGCGTCGCCTCGACGACATCTCCCGTGACCCGAGTGCGTATGGCTTCCCCCCCGGCCATCCGCCGATGAGGACCTTCCTCGGCGTACCTATCACCGTGCGCGGCGAGGTGTTCGGCAACCTCTATCTGACCGAGAAACGCGGCGGCACGGCCTTTACCGCCGAGGACGAGGAACTCGCGCTCGCCTTGGCCGCCAGCGCCGGTGTCGCGATCGAGAACGCCCGGCTGTTCCACGACACCCAGCAGCGGCACCGGTGGATGAGCGCGTCCGCCGACGTGACCCGCCAGATCATGGCCGATGCCGACGGCGCCCTCGAGTCTGTTGCGGAACGCGTCCGCACGGTCGCCGACGCGGAGTTCGTCTCCATCGTCCTGCGCGACGAGGAGGCCGGCAGCGCGCGGGTCGCCGTCGCCGTCACCGTCGGAGCGGACACCGTTTCCGGCGCCGGTCAGCGGATACCTCTCGACGGCACCCTCACCGGTCGGGTGATGGCCGAGCAGCAGCCGTTGCGCGTGGAGGACGCGCAGCTTGACGCCCTCCCCGAGGAACGGGACGCCGCCACCGGCCCCCTGATCGTCCTCCCGATGGTCGCCGGCACCGACCACGTGTCCGGAGTGCTGCTTGTCGGTCGAAACCGGGGGAAGCGTCCCTTCAGCGACACCGATCTCGCCAGTGCCGCGAGCTTCGCGGGCAACGTCGCGATCACTCTGGAACTGGCGCGGGTCAAGGCCGACCGGGAGCGGTTGGTGGTCCTGGCCGACCGTGGTCGCATCGCCCGTGACCTGCATGACCACGTCATCCAGCGGATGTTCGCCGTTGCGCTCGGCTTGCAGGACATCGCCCAGTACGAACGTCCATCGAACGCCGAGCGCATCAACCAGTACGTCGAGGACCTTGATGTTACGATCAAGGACATTCGGCGGTCGATCTTCGAGCTGCGTGCCAGCGGCGCGTCCAAGCGAAGCCGACTGCACGCCGCGATCGACCGGATCGCCGAGGACGTGCGTCCGGCCCTCGGCTTCACGCCGACCGTCCGCTACTCCGGACCGCTCGAAACCGTGATCGGTGACGATCTCGCCGACCAGGTGATCGCTGTCGCCCGGGAGTCGTTGACCAATGCGGCGCGGCATTCGCAGGCCGGGACCGTCGAGCTCCGTATCGGCGTGGCCGGCGAGTCGGTGGTCGTCGACGTGATCGACGACGGTGTCGGCATAGGTCCCGGCGGCCGGCGCAGCGGGTTGGACAACCTCCGGACCCGGGCCGAGCAGCTCGGCGGATCTTTCACCCTCACCACACCGGCAGGCGGGGGCACCCACCTGCACTGGGCTGCGCCCCTGTGACACTGGGCTGCGCCCCTGTGACACTGGGCTGCGCCCCTGTGACACTGGGCTGCGCCCCTGTGACACTGGGCTGCGCCCCTGTGACACTGGGCCGCGCCCCTGCGCGGGGAGACCGTTGGTCCGCTGAGGGGGGACGATCGGCCCATGTGACCAGGCGGCAGCCGCGGGATGGTTGACTCATGAACCTTCCCGTGAATCTCCCCGCCCTTCGCCTGTCCCGCTCGATGCCAGCTCCGGCGTCAGCCGCGGAGAACGGCACAGCGGCTGCGGGCACGCACCGACCGTACCGGGCGATCGAACCGGGCAGTCGGTCCTGCTGCTGCCCCTCCGAACCGGTGGCGCAGGCGATATTTGTCCCCGGTGACACGCGTTCCCATGAGGTCGAGGTGCTGTTGTGCGCCCATCACCTGCGGTGCAGCGCGTCGACACTGAGGTCGTTGGGCGTCGCCGTCTACGACCGGCAGGGGAACCCGATCGAGGACACGGCCACGCTGTTCGGCCGGGACCGCTGACCCTCGGTTCGGCTGACCCGTCGGGTTCGCGTGAACGACTGAACAATGATCCGTCGTCGCTGATTCCGCCAGGTTGTCAGGTTGTGTCATCAGGTCCCATGGCCTCGCGTCGACGCCAAGGAAGGCGGTGACACATGAAATGGATGACAGCGGATGGTCATCTCATCGAGGAGACGGTCGTCAAGGCCGGTCCCGAGCGTCCGGCACGAGTCCTGCGGGTGACCCGGCAGGAGCGTGCGGTCGGCCAGTATGCGTGCTGGGCCGATCTGATCGTCAATATTGATGTTCGGCGGATGACCGAAGTCGAATGAATGACCTGTTATTGGTGCAGGACTGAGCACGGGTCTGAGATGTCGAGGGCCACTGAGTTCTCCCCGCGAGGCGCCGTTCTGGAGGTCGTCCGTGTGCAACTTTCCGGCTGCAGAATCCTGGGACGAGACCGATCTCGCGGCCTGTGTGATCGGGGGCGTGAGAGAGAACGCCCATCGTCTGGGGGTATTCTGGCGGTCGCATCCCGCGACTCCCGGTTCGAGCGGAGACTGGGTGGAGGTGGTCGATATCGGCGCCGGCCGGCTCGCCATCTGCGTCGGCGACGCGGCCGGACACGGCGAGCAGGCCGCGAGGTTCGCGCGACGGTTTCGGGAGGCGATGCGCCGGCACCTGCTCGCGGGTGAGGAGCCCGAGGCGACCATGCATCGCACGATGAACGATATCGCTGGACCCGGCGATATCGGGGAAATGTTTGCTACCGCTTTTCTCGCCGTCGTCGATGCCCGGTCAGGCCAGGTGGTCTACGTCAACGCCGGGCATCCGCCCGCCCTGCACCTGCCCGGGTCCGCGGCTGGCGGCGGCAGCTGCGCCCGCGAGCCACGGTCGCTCGGTCCGACCGGGCCCATCCTGTCTGACCTTTTCGCCGGAAGCGAGATCTGGTCGTCCCGATCGCTGACCATGGACGTCGGAGACCGCCTACTGCTGTACACCGACGGCATCAGCGAGGCGCGCGACGCGCACGGCACACAGTTCGGGACGGAATCCCTGTCCGCCGGCCGGATCGGAACCGACTCGCCTGACACGTTGCTTGACCGCCTTTTCGCGCAGCTCGCCATCCATGCGCACGGGGTCGACGGGGACGACCGCACGATGGCGATCCTGGCCCGCGATCCACTGGTCGCCCCCGCCGCCGGCTACTCACCGCGCTGTCGGGCCGCGGAGAGGACCCTGGCAGCTGACGGGGCGTCGCGAAGCAGCATTGAGAAGCAGCCTGGTCGGGAGAGACGAGGTCCGTCATGTTCGCGGTACGAATTCACGGGTTCGGCGGTCAGGGCGTGCTGACCATCGCCGAGCTGTTGACCATCGCGGCAGTTACGGAGGGTCGCTACGGACAGGCATCCATGGCCGGCGGGCCGGAACACATCGGCCACCCTACGGTCGCCTGCTGCCGGATCGACGACGATCCATTGCCCGGGTGGGAACCGGTCGTGTTCCCGGATGCGGTCATCGTCCGGGACGCGGCGCTGCTGCACGTCTCCGACGTGTTCCATGGACTCGGGGCGGATGGGTTCATCCTGCTCGACTCGGCACGCGACCTTGACGATTTCGGGCTGCCCAGGCTCACCCGGTACCGGCCCGAGCGGACGATCAGCATGCCCGCCAGCGAGATCGCCCAGCGTGAGCTGGGGCATCCGCTACCGAACACGGCTCTGCTCGGTGGCTTTGCCGCGTTGACCGGAATCGTTTCGATCATCGCGGTCGAGACGGCCATCCGGGAGCGGTTCGCCGGTCGGCTCGCGGACGACGGCATCGAGGCGGCTCGGGACGCCTTTGCGTTCGTCCGCTACACCGAGCGGCGCAGGGCCGGGCTTCTGCCGGTAGCCCAGGCCCAGGAATGAGCCTGGGAGCCGGCAGGCCGGCGGCGGAGGTCCAGGTCAGCCGACCTGTGACCTGCTCGACCGTGCGCAGGCCGCGGCCGACGATGGCGGTCTTCTCCACCGGGAAACCAAGGTCGGAAAGTTGGTCGACGGCCCTCTCGGCCTCGCTGTAGGTGTCGAAGGTGGCCACCACCTGCTGCGGCTCGCCTACCCGGTCCACCGGGGTCCCGCCCGGAGCATCATCGAAGCGCGGGTTCCCGCGGTGGAGAAGACCCATCCGAGGCGGAGGCGACCCGGGGCCGAAAGGTGATCCGGGGCCGAAAGGTGATCCGGGGCCGAAAGGTGATCCGAGGTCAGAAGATGATGGTGTGTCCTTCGCGGGATGCGTCGGTGGCGGTGTAGGCGACGCCGTCGACTTTCAGACCGTCCTGATCAAGCAGGGTGATGATGCCGCCCCGGTTGCCCAGCCCGACCGGGGGTGCGAGCGGGATCCGCACGGTGTCCCCGGCTGGCAGGTTGGTGGGCGGAAGGGGGAAACGGTGCCGACCGCTGTCGATGATCGTCCAACCGGTGAGGTCGACGGGCCCTGGGGTGGTGTTGAGCAGGGTGACGGACTCGGCTTCCGGTGCCGGTCCGATGGGGTTGACCAGGGCGGCGACGATGCGCAGGCGCCGGTCGGGTTCCCCGGGGGCTGGTTGGCCGCCCGGTCCGGCCGATGGAACGGCGCGCAGGGTGTGGCCGGTCGTGTCGTCGGTGTGCCAGGCCTGGCTCTGGAAGGCCAGGAACAGTGCTGTCCAGCGGCCCGCGGTGGGGAAGTGGAAGAGCAGGGCACCGTCCTGCCAGCTGCCGTCGTCGGCGATGAAGCGACCGCTGTTGCCCTGGTTCATGTGGACGTCATGCACGCCGTTGCCGGGTACGAAGCCAAAGATCTTGTCTGGTTTCGTGGGCTCGGGCCCCCATCGCTGGCCGAAGGCGTAAATGTGGCTGGTCGGATCGGCGGTCGCACGCTGGACGTGGTGGTCGAGGCGGTCGGCGAGGTCGTTGTCCGGGCCGGGGCGGTCGGGGGGGAGCGCGTGCAGCCCGGTGCGATCGAACAGGTTGCCCCGGACGAAGTCCAGGGCGAGACCGCCGGGCCTGGACTTCAGGGGGGTGAACCCGTCGGGCAGGTCAACGAGGCGGTCGAGGATCGGATGGTGGAACTCCTCGACCGCGATGTACAGCAGTTCGGACGGGGGCTGGGCGGACAGAACGTTTACGGCGACTCGGAAAGAGCCACCACCCTCGACGTGTATCTGGTAGTGCGGGCTGTCGTGCCCGCCCTCCCTGCGCCGGTCGAGTAGCCGGCCTTTCAAGACGCCGTAGCCTGCCAGCGGCATAACATTTCCCCGATTTCCGCGGCGATGAAAAGATCCGGCTGAACGATATCATTCCCGTCTGGCCAGGCGGGTGCGGCGGGGGGAGCTCACCTATCGGTTGGTCTGCGGTCACCCAACGGTGATGCGGGCCGCCTGCGGGCCGGCGGCCGACCCCCATCATGGAGGGACGGTCATGAAAAGGCGGTGATTCATGGTCGGCGTGGCGCCCGGGCGGTTACCGCCGGAGTGTCTCCAGGCGGGATACAAGGTCCGTAGGCGGCGGCATGTCGCGCATTTCCCGGCGTGTCTCGCCTACGGCGAGATCAGGGTCGGCGACGATCTCATCCCGGCCGACCTACGGGCCAGGCCGCTCGCCGCTCCCGGCTGAGGGCGAGGGTCGCCGCGTGCAGCCCGGCCATGCCGTGTACCCCGGCGCCGGGAGGGGTGGCGGCGGAACACAGGTAGACGCCGGGCAGCGGCGTCGCCCAGGGGCGTGGCGAGAGCACCGGCCGGGCGACCAACTGGCGCAGGTCGGCGGTGCCACCGCCGATGTCGCCGCCGATCTCGTTGGCGTTGTGCGCCTCCAGCGCCGTCGGTCCCATCACGTGGCGGGCGAGCACCCGGTCGCGGAATCCGGGGGCGAAGCGTTCGACCTGGGACTCGAGCGCGTCGGTCATGTCGACGCTGGAGCCCAGTGGGACATGGCAGTAGGCCCACCCGGTGTGCCGGCCGGCCGGGGCGCGGCTCGGGTCGGCGGCGCACGCCTGAACGAACAGTACGAACGGCCGGTCTGGATGGTGGCCGCGGGCGACGGCCCGCTCGGCCGCGGCGATCTCGGCGAGCGTGCCGCCCAGGTGCACGGTCGCCGCCCCGGCGACCGCCGGATCGCGCCAGGGCACCGGTCCGTCGAGCGCCCAGTCAATCTTGAAAACTCCCGGTCCGTACCGGTATCGGCCGAGCGCGGCGCGGTAGCGGCCGGGCAGCGCGGCGTCGGCGACCGCGAGCACCTGGCGAGGGGTGAGATCGAGCAGCACGGCCCGCGCGGGCGGCAGTTCCGACAGGCTGGTCACCGGGGCGCCGGTGACCAGTTCGCCGCCGAGTTCGCGCAGCCGGGCGACCAGGGCCTCCGCCAGTGATGATGATCCACCGACGGCTACCGGCCAGCCGACCTGGTGCGCGAGCACCCCGAGGAACAGCCCGTAGCCTGCGGTGACCGGGCGATGTAAATCGATCATGGAATGGGCGGCGAGCCCGGCGAACAGCGCTCGCGCCGCCTCACCGCGCAGCGCGGCGCGGGCGAGCGCGGTCGCGGACCACAGCCCGCGCACGCCGAACCGGGCGAGGGTCAGGGGCGCGGCGGGCGGCAGGTCGAACGGTGCCAGCACGCCCTCGGCCAGCCGCGAGCCGTCGGACGCCAGCGGGCCGACCAGCCGGCGCCAGCCGGAATCGACGCCGTCCCGGTCGGCGAGGCCCGCCGCGGTGGCGTCGAGGTCGCGGCGCAGCAGCGCCGCCGGGCCGTCGTCGAGCGGGTGGGCGAGCGGCACCGGCGGATGCGCCCACCGAAGCCCCTCGGTCGGGGTCGGGCCTGCGGTGGGGGTCGGGTTCGCGAAGGACGCCGGGTCCGCGTAGGACGCCGGGTTCGCGGAGGACGTCGGGCCTGTGCCGAAGGCGCGCAGTGCGGGGGAGGCGAGCGCGAGCGGCAGGACGGTTGCGCACACGTCGTGCCGGAAGCCGGACAGCGTCAGCTCTTCTGTTCGCAGCCCACCACCGGGAGTGCCCGCGGCCTCCCGGACGAGTACCCGCCAGCCGGCCTCGGCCAGCGTCAGGGCGGCGGTCAGCCCGTTTGGACCGGCCCCGACGATCACCGCGTCGAAGCTGTCCGTGCTCACGGTGCACCTCTTCCATGCGGATTCCAGGCACGATCGTGCCGCCGCCGGGCATCGAGCCCGAACGTGATGCCCGCCCGAACGTGATGCCCGCCCGAACGTGATGCCCGCCCGTCCGGCCGCGACCCGGGGCCGCCGTCGCGCCGCTGGTCCGAGCCCAGGAGCAGATGCCACAGAAGGTGTCCAGCGTCACGCATAAATGGGGCGTCTGTCACAGAGGGAAACTCGGCTGTGGACTCGCACGTTGAGATCTGTGCATCATTAGTCACTTTCCGTTTCTGCGGGTCCAGGGTGGGCGTCGGATGTGGTCGGACCGCGGTGTCCGACGGGCGCCGGCAAACCGTCGCCAATGGTCACACTTCGGGGCCGATCTCCGACGAGACACCCGTCCCGCCGCATCGAACTCGAGGAGGATGCCATGACCGCTTCGGTTTCCCCGCCGTCACCGTCCCGGCACAGCCATTCGCCGCCCATGTCCGGGTCCACCGCCAAGAACGTGCGCCGGACCCGGGGTGACCACAACCCCCTGCGCCCCGATCTCCAGGCCTCCCT
Source organism: Frankia sp. BMG5.23 (assembly GCF_000685765.2). Classification (NCBI taxonomy): domain Bacteria; kingdom Bacillati; phylum Actinomycetota; class Actinomycetes; order Frankiales; family Frankiaceae; genus Frankia; species Frankia sp. BMG5.23. The sequence goes on along the minus strand of NZ_JDWE01000036.1, from coordinate 21,556 downwards.
GGTCGTGTTCGTCGTGGCGTTGCCCCTGTCGCTGGGCATCGCCGTCGCCTCGGGGGCGCCGGTCGCAGCGGGTCTCCTCGCCGCGGTGATCGGCGGCGTCGTCGCCGGCGCCCTCGGCGGTGCGCCGTTGCAGGTGAGCGGGCCGGCCGCCGGGCTGACCGTCATCGTCGCCGACCTCGTCCACACCTACGGGTGGCGCGTTACCTGTCTGATCACCGCAGGGGCCGGGATTCTGCAGATCCTGCTCGGGCTCTGCCGGGTCGCCCGCGCCTCCCTGGCCGTCTCGCCGGCCATCGTCCACGGGATGCTCGGCGGCATCGGGCTGACGATCGTCCTCGGCCAGTTCCACGTGGTGCTGGGCGGACAGGCCGAGAGTCACGCCTGGGAGAACGTCGCGGCAGTGCCCGAGGCGATCATCGATCCGCACGGTTTCGCGACCCTCGTCGGCTTCGTCACCATCGCCACGATCCTGCTCTGGCCCCGGTTGCCGAAGAGGCTGCCGAACGCCGTCCGAGCCATCCCCGCCTATCTCGCGGCGGTCGTGACGGGCACCCTGCTCGCTGCCGTCGCGGGCTTCGACCTGCCCAGGGTCGACCTGCCCTCGTCCCTGTTCGACGCGGTCGCCCTGCCGGGCCTCCCACACGGCGACTGGTCCGGCATCGCGCTGGGCGTCGTCACCGTGGCCATCGTCGCCAGCGTCGAGTCCCTGCTCTCGGCCGTCGCGGTGGACCAGCTTGCCACCACCCGAGGCTGGCGGGGGCCGCGCGTCGACCTCGACCGCGAGCTGCTCGGGCAGGGCTCGGCGAACCTCGTCTCGGGCCTGGCCGGCGGGTTGCCGATCACCGGGGTGATCGTGCGCAGCTCCACCAACGTCGCCTCCGGCGGGCGTACCCGGAAGTCTGCCGTCCTGCACGGCGTCTGGGTGCTGCTGTTCGCCGTGTTCCTGGGCCGCATGGTGGAGTGGGTCCCGCTGTCCGCCCTCGCCGGCCTGCTCGTCGTCGTCGGTGCGCGGCTGGTCAACGTCGCGCATCTGCGCCACGTCCGCCGGCACGGGGAGCTGCCCGTCTACCTGGTGACAATCGTCGGTGTCGTCGCCCTCGACCTCCTGCAGGGCGTCGCCCTGGGTCTGCTCACCGCGCTCGCCCTGGTCCTGCGCCGGGTGCTGTGGTCGAGTGTCCGGCTGGTCCGCACCGGCGAGCTCTGGCAGGTGGAGGTCGAGGGGACGCTGAGCTTCCTGTCCCTGCCCCGCCTCGCGCGGATCCTGGGCCGTATCCCCGCCGGTGCCCCCGTCTCGATCGAACTCATCGTCGACTACCTTGATCACGCCGCCTATGAGCATCTGCGTGGCTGGTGCGCGAACCACGAGGCGTCCGGCGGGACGGTGAGCGTCGACGAGATCGGCCAGGTCTGGTTCCGCCGGCCGGCCGAGGTCGCGGAGCAACGGCGCCGCACCGTCGTCCCGCACCTCCCGCGCTGGTTCGCGCCCTGGTCGCAGTGGCAGGAACTGGAACTCGCCTCGTCATCGTCTGATTCCCCTTCGTCTGATTCCCCTTCGTCGGGATCGCGGTCTTCGGATTCCCAGCCCGCCGGCGTCACTCCGCCGGCGATCCACCCAGTCCAGGGCCCGGACCCGGCGGCGTCGGTGCCGGCGCAGGCCTCCCCCGACCGGACATTCGACCACGTCAGCACGATGCTGTTCGGGGTGAACGAGTTCCACCGGCGGGCCGCCCCGCTCCTGCGGGGCACCTTCGACGCGCTCGCCGGGGGACAGCAGCCCGGCGCCCTGTTCCTCACCTGCGCCGACTCCCGCATTGTTCCCAACATCATCACCAGCAGCGGTCCCGGCGACCTGTTCACGATCCGTAATGTCGGGAACATCGTCCCGGTGGACGACCCCGCCGGATCCGACCCGGACGCGCCCTTGCGGCGCAGTGGTGACCTGTCGGTGACCGCCGCGCTGGACTACGCCGTCGACGTCCTGCGGGTGCCCTCGCTCGTGGTGTGCGGCCACTCCGGCTGTGGCGCCATGCAGGCGTTGCTGTCCGGCACGCTCGACGGCGCACCCGACTCGGCCCTGGCGGGCTGGCTGTCGCACGCCGCCGCCTCGCTTGAGCGGACGCCCCCCGCCGGCACGGAGGATCTGCCCCCGGTGGAAAGGCTGGGCCGCGCCAACGTGGCGCAGCAGTTGGAGAACCTGCGCGCGCATCCGGCCGTGCGCCGTGCCCTGGCACGCGGCACGCTGGAACTCGTCGGCCTGTACTTCGACATCGCCGACGCGCGCATCTGGGTGCTCGAGGAGTCGACCGGCCGGTTCGTCGACCCGATGGACGCGTTGCCGACGGCGGTCATCGGGACCGGCTCGCGTCGCCGGTGGGACGCACCGGTGCGGGTGCCCGCACCCATGGTCGCGGTCGGCGCGGGTCCTGCCGACGAGCAACCGCCGCCCGCCGGCCGGCGGGCCCGGTGGCTCGGCCTGCCGCGGTAGTGCCGCAGCGGTGAAGGGCCGCCGATCGCCCGGGGCCCTGGATCCCAGGATCCGGGATCCAGGGATCCGAGGTGCTGACCCCGCGGATGCACCGATGGTCGGCGACGTCGACCGTTTGATGACGTCGACTGTTTGATGACAGAGAGTTGCCGAGGGTTAGGCGCGGTTTCAAGACCGGAGACCGTTACCAACCCTCGGCGATTCGCCGTCGCGCCAGTTCGCCGTCGCGCCAGTTCGCCGTCGCGCCAGTTCGCCGTCGCGCCAGTTCGCCGTCGCGCCAGTTCGCCGTCGCGCCAGTTCGTCCGCGGGGGTCACGAGGCCGGGATGACCCGCTCCGGGTAGTCCAGCCAGGATGTCTGACCGTCGGGGGTGACGGTGAGCCCGAAGCGGGCGCAGGACGGCCGCCCTGCGTTCACCCACCAGTCGTAGGCCATTTCGAGTTCGTCCCACAACCGTCGTGGCCCATACTGGGTGACCTCGTGCCCGTCCGACTGCCCGTCCGACCCGGCGGTCAGTGACGCCCACGAATGTGACGCCGCGTGGGACAGCAGAAGTGTTCTCGCCGGGCCGCCTTCCTCGATCTGCCCGGTGGTGCAGCCGGGCAGCCACAGGCCGACCGCGAATCCGGCCGCGGCGTCCGCGAAGGGCTCATCCAGATACCGGCAGGTTGTTCTGACGTCGGCGTCGTCCTCGCCGAGCCACCAGACGGGTCTGTCGGCCCGTTGGCCGCGCAGCCGCATGAAACCCGCATCATCATGAAAATGGCCCGAGGCGGTGCCGTCCGCGACGGTCAATGACAGCAGCGCCCCACCGAACTCGCTCGTGAACGGCAGCACGATCCGCCCGCCCGGCCGGGTCTGCGTGATCCAGGGGTAGGGAACGGTAACCACCGACGCCGTGGCGATGATCCGGTCGTAGGGAGCCCGATCGGGAAACCCCGCCGCGCCGTCCCCGACGACCACCGTCACCGGACGGCCGATTCTGGCGAGGACCGCGCGGGCGTGCCCCGCGATTCCCGGATCGATCTCGATGGTGGTGACCTGGCCGGTCGGGGTCCGCTCGGCGAGCAGCGCCGCGTTATAGCCGGTCCCGGTACCGATCTCGAGGACGTTCATCCCGTCCCGCACATCGAGGAGGTCGAGCATCCGGGCCATGACCCACGGCGCGCTGCTGGAACTGGTCGGTATGACGCCCCTACCGTCGTACCTGCCCGTCCCGTCGTCGACCTGCGTCGTGATCCCGTCGTCGCCGCGGCACAGCTCCGACCACCGCTGTGGATCATCCTGGCGCCGGAGCGGGACCAGGAAGAACCCGTCCTCGTCCCGGACCCAGATCTCATCCGGGATGAAATCCTCGCGGTTCACCCGGCGGACGCTCACGCCTTCCCTGAGCCCTTGCACACGCCGCAGGAGACGGTCTCGTTCTTGCCGTCGCTGGTCACGGTGATCTTCCCGCTGCCGTTGCAGGTCGGGCAGGCTACCGGTTTCGCGTGCTTACCCACCCGACCGCCTCTCACCCGGGGTCATCTAGCCACCTGGGGCCACCTGGGGGTTCGGACCCACGGCCATGATTCCATCCGGACGGTGCCGCGCGTCAAGGGGCCGCGGCAGCCTCGTGGCCGGGCCGGGAAACCGGTCGAACCTGACGATTCTGATGCGATTTTCACTCGACCTCCAAGCGAGCGGTGGGTGATGACGCCGCTGCGTTCGGGCGGGTCGCCCACGATGCTGTAGTCGGGCAGAACGGTCACCCCGAGCCCCTGGGCGACCATGAGCTTTCCCATCCGCGCGCCGGCGCCGATGGACGCCGGACCCGGCGGATCTCGCTAAAGCGGGCGGCAGACGTGTGTCAAGGTCCAGTCGGTTCCGGTTCCGGTTCCGGTTCCGGCCGCGGTCCTGGTCGCGGTCGCGGCACTCTCCGTTTTCGGCTGCGTGCCGGTCGTGCCGTCATGACCGCCCGCGCCGATCCGATGGTGCAGGAGGGTCGCCGTCAACGGGGCGACGTCGATCCGCCAGAACATCTCGACCGGGCAGCGCAGGGCGGCCACGAGCACGCCCCGGATGACCGCCGGATGGGTCACCGCGATGATGTGGCTCGGTTCGGTGCTTCGCCGGACCAGCCAGTTCTCGACGCGGCTGAGCAAGCTCAGTAGGGATTCGCCGCCCGGCGGGGCCACCGCCGGATCGCTGTGCCACCGGCGCAGCTCGTCCGGGGGAATCTCGTCCAGGCTGCGCCCCCGCCAGGCCCCGACGTCCAGGTCGCGCAGGGCCGGATCCACCTCGGGGACGACGGGTAGGCCCGGGGCCCGCGGGATGGTGACGTCACCCTTGCGGGCACCGAGGCCCAGGGCGGCGGCGGTCTGACAGGCCCGCGCGGATCCGTCGCAGAGCACCCGTCCCGTCGCGGGAAGCGCGCCAGCCGCTACCGCCTCGGCGGCGCCGGCGGCTCGGTGCAGCCCGTCGGCGTCGAGAGGCTCGTCGATAGGGAACCGGGCGGCCCGCAGGGCCACGGTCGGCGCGCAACTAACCAGGGCCAGCCGCACCGGCGGCACCGATCGCACCGATCGCGCTGGTGGGGGCCGCGGTACGTCGGAACGCGCGTTCGGTCAACGTGCCGAACAGCAGGCCGATGGCCGCCCAGACGGTCGCCTGGATGGCGAGCGAGGCGATCCGGAACCGCCACAGCACGTCGGCCGGGAAGCCCTCCGGCGTCTCGTGCACGTGGGGCAGAACGGCGTAGACGACGCCCAGGACCACCAGCCCGCCGACGGCGGCGGCGATCGTCGCGTTCCAGCCGCCGAGCCGGCCGGTGAGCCGCCGCGCGGCCACACCCGTCCCGACCACGACGATCACCGAGATCAGGATCATGAGGAAGTACAGGACGGTCCGCCGGCCGATCGTGTCGGGATTGCCGATCGCGGGGGGATTCGCCGGGTACTTCAAATCGGGCAGGAGGTAGACCGCGGTGAACCCGGCGAGGGCGACCAGGGCGGCCGTCCCGCGGGGCCCGAGGGTGCCCAGGCGGCCCTGCACGCACGCGTACGCCAGGGCGAACATGCCGCCGATGGCGACGGAGAAGAGCAGCAGACCGGTGAACAGACCGAGCGTCGACTGCACGGTCCGGGACACCGGCTCGGACTCCTCGTGCGCGTGAGCGGCGAGACCCACCGCCTCGTGCGCATGAGTGGAACTCTCGCCCGCCGACTCGAAGGTGATCGCGTGACCGATCTGGCTCTCGCCGAGGGTCTTCGCGACGATGAAGGCGAGCACGGCGGCGACCAGACCGACGAGCATGCCACGGATCAACAGTGTTCGTGCCACAGCGTCTCCTCGCTGGAACAGATCGGGAGGAGGCGTTAGTGGCAGGGGAAGCCGAGCAGGTGGCGGGCGTCGTGCACGAACTCGTGGACGTAGTTCCCGCCGAAGATTGACAGCGCGCCCTGCTCGGCGCCGACGAAGTACAGCCCGAGCAGCGCCAGCAGCCCGCCGAAGAGCAGGAAGGGCACCAGCTCACGCATCGGGATGGTCGGCAGGGCCGGCAGGGCCGGCTGGGCGAGCGGTGCGGGGGAGACGGCGGGGTGCGCCATGAGGAGAACCTCCACTGGAATCACGCGTTCCACGGGTAGGACGGGTTCGGGCAATGGGTCTGACTTCCGAGACCGTCCAGGACGGACGGGCCGATCACAGTGGCGCGACCATGCCGGAATCACACCGGCTTCCATCACACGAACATGTAGAGATAAACAGCGCTATGTAATCCTGTCAAGTTTTATGGGCCGCCAGGATGGCTGGACGGGCCCGGGTGCGGTCCCGTGGGGCATGCTGGTGTGCATGACGACGACGCTCGCATCGACTCGGATGATCGCTCTCGGGCGAGGCCGGCCCGACCGCTGCATGCTGGTGTGCATGACGACGACGCTCGCATCGACCCTGGTGCCCCTGACCGCGCGTGATCACGGTGATCACGGTGACGAGAGTGACGCACCGAGCGGGCTCGCGGGCACCGTCGCGTCCTGCTGCACGCCGTTGGCTCGCACCCCGCTGTCCGCGGAGGACGCCGAACGTCTCGTCGGTGTGCTCAAAGCGATCGCCGTTCCCGCCCGGCTGCGGCTGCTGTCGATGATCTATGCGCGGGAGGGTGGTGAGGCGTGCGTCTGCGAACTGACCGAGCCGCTCGGGCTGACCCAGCCGACCGTCAGCCACCACCTGAAGGTTCTTGTCGCCGCCGGCCTGATCAGCCGGGAGAAGCGTGGCGTGTGGGCCTACTACCGACTCGTGCCCGGAGCGCTGCCCGCGCTCGCCACGGTCTTCGCTCCGGCCGCCGCTCCAGACGCCGAGTGAGACGACTACCGAGTGAGACGACCGCCGGGCGGGACCTGCGCATCGCGGCCGGCGGTGGTCAGAGGGGCCAGCAGCGGTCAGGGGCCAGCAGCGGTCAGGGGCCAGCAGCGGTCAGGGGCCAGCAGCGGTCAGGGGAGCCAGGAGACGGTGGCGCAGCCGAGCTGATGCCGGATGGGGCCGTCGGGCCCGGCGTTCGTGGCGTAGGCGCACACCGTGTGCGGGACGGCGCTCGTGATGACGGTGGTCTCGAAGCCGTGGTCGGGGCCGGCGTCGGGGTAGAAGCGGGCGACGTCCGGTCGGGAGGTGTCCGCGGTGGCGGTGGTGGCGGTGGTGGCGTCGAGAGTGACCGTGACGATGAGGGGGTCGGCGGGGTCGTCGGGGTCGTAGGTCCAGCCGGCGACGCGGACGCTGCTCCAGCCGGCGGTGATCCACGGGTTGGGCGTCGCGAGGTCGAGGTAGCCGAGGGGCGTGTGGTCGACGGCGGGCGCGTCCACGGTCGCGGTGGCGCAGCCGAGGCTCCGCCGGTGGAAGGAGCCGAGCGGGCCGATGTTCACCGCGGCGGTGCAGACGGTGTGGGTGCCGGGTGCGGCGGCCACGGTGGTGTCGAAGCCGTGGTCGGGGCCGGCGCCCGGGTGGGCCCGGGCGACGTCGGGACGGGAGCGGTCGGCGACGACACTGGCGGTGGCGACGTCGTCCAGAATGATCGTTACGGCCAGGGGGTGGGTGAGGTCCCCCGGGTCGATGGTCCAGCCGGCGACGCGGATGCCGGCGGGGGATGCGTCGGCGAGATCGAGAAAGCCGAACGGCGGCGCATCGTCCCCATCGGGACAGGTTTTCTCGGTTTTCCTGATCTTCCCCGTCTTCCCCACGTCGCTGGACCCGGCCGTCGGGCAGGCGCCGGCCACGGCGGATCCGGCCAGGCCGACGCCGATCAGGACGGTGGTGAGAGCGAGGATGCTGATCATCGCGACGGCGGTACGTACGGGCGTTCGATGCGGCGCGATGGCGATGATCGTCACCCTCTCCCCTCACGCTCAAGGTGTGAACTGAAAGTAGCATCTCCATTGCTATCGGTCGACAACCGTGAAGGTTTTGTTGCATGTTGCATCCACGTCGCCGCCATGCGCATTCTGCGGGTGCGGTGTCCGTACGGCCATGGAGCGGTGGGGCGGCGACTGGACCCGGCTCGCCGACCGCCGCTGTTACCAGACCTGGATCAGCCAGCTCGGTCTGGCGGGGGACCCGTGGACCGGTCGCGGGACCGGATAGCCGAGAAAGCCTGCCGCGATCGTGCGCCCGCTCCCCGACTCGGCGGCCAGCCGAACCGGGAGAACGGTTCCGCCCGCAGATGCAGACGGATGATCTCCCTGCTGTACGCCAGGGTGTCGGCCGGCAGATCGTCCGGTGGGTGCCAGGCGAGGGCGGAGCAGGTGGCTGGCTCCCGATTGGTGGGCTCGCCGCTCCACCGCGACACCAGGAAGCCGAAACCGATACGAGCGTCGCTGTCCGGCGGAAGGGCATGCGTGATACCCGCGAAAGCGACATCCTCGGGTTCGACCCCGATACCGAGCTCCTCGTCGAGCTCCCGGATCACCGCGGTCACGACGTCCTCGGCGGGCTCGATCCGTCCGCTGGGCAGCGCCCAGCAGCCGCTTCCGTAGATGCCTCCCGCGCGTTTCGTCAGGAGCAGGCGGCCGTCCCGTATCAGTAGCGCAAGAACGTCGACCGGGGTCCGGTGTTCGTGCCGCATGATCCTCCTCGTGCTCTTCTTCCCGCGGACCGACTCGAGGCCCGTGACCGGGAAACGTAGCGCGCAGGGCCCCGTCCTTCAGAGCGAAGATTCAGCAGGGATTCGGCTGGCGCTCAGCGGCAGGGTGGCCCTGTTCCGCACATGCGCATCCTGGTGGCGGATGACGACCGGAGTCTGGTGGCGCGACTGCGGGCGCTGCTGCGCCGTGGTGGTGGGGAACGCCCGGTCGTCCTGGCGGCTGGCGACCTCCGGCTCGACCCGCGTCGCACCGGGCCTGGCGGGGTGAGTCACCGGTCGAGCCGACGCCACGGCAGTTCTCCCTCCTGGAGTTCCTGACGCGCCGTCCCCGTCCCATACCGACCGGTGGGTAGGGCGGTGGCACGGGACGGGGACGGTAACCATCCCGGCTACATCCTCGTCTGCCGGCCAGCCGCCAAGGCTGGATGGTCACCATCCAGCAAGCCGATCCTACAGAACCGAGGACGCCTCACCGCCGGACACGCCGAGGCGGTTCAGGCATTTTTCCGGGAGATTCCTCGCGCCTTGGCACTATAGGGCTTGGTGGAGCTGAAGAGTATGTTCCCGACCGTGTTACGGTGGGCGAGGGTGTTCTATTCTGCAAGAAGATTAAGGATAGATTTCTTGGTGTGGAATCAGGACTTTTCAAGCTAGCAGGCTTAGCACTTTAGTTGGAGTCCAAGAATGAGTTGTGCTGTAGCCAGGATATATATGCTTTCTATTATTAGCCTGTTCTTGCTAGGCTTCCTAGCTGTTAGCTTTTTTGCCTACGGCGTCGAGCCTGGGCGGAATCTCAAGGAGACGCCCTCGTTTCTGAAGGAACGTACAACTCGATACATGGACATAGGTGATACACGGCTCCACTATCTGAAGCAAGGCGCTGGTAGACCTGTCATTCTCCTGCATGGCGGTGGCACCTGGCTGTATTCTTTCCGGAAGAACATCGATGAACTTGCCCGGGAGCATACTGTGTATGCCCTGGATATGCCCGGGCATGGTTTCACCACCTACCAGGATCCTGCTACGCTCACCTTGGCCGGATTCGCGACGCTCCTGAAAGATTTTTTGGCAAAGCAAGGAATTGTCCAGGCTGATTTTATTGGGAGTTCATGGGGTGGCGGTTGGGCGCTTTATTTTGCCGAGGTTTACCCTGATGAGGTCGGCAGGATAGTGCTCATTGATGCTACGGGGACGGCGGAGATCGCGGCTCACGACGGGAGCTCCTGGAAGTACCTGTCGTATCCGCTGGTAGGCGAGTTGCTCGTACACTTCTTTTCTTTTGGCAACGTCAGGAAGGATATACACGAAAATCTCTTCAGCAACCCATCGGCCGTATCTGACGCGGAGATTCGCCAGATATATATTCCTATCACTTATTCTCGCAACCTCAAAGCTCAGTACATCCTGCAACGTAATTTGAACTGGAGCGAAGTCGACCGGCATCTCGAAAAGGTACACAACGAGACTCTTGTGATCTGGGGCAAGGATGATCGTTACATACCAATAAAATTTGGCCAGAATCTTGAGGCAAGGCTTCCAAACGCCCGCTTCGTCTCCATAGAAAATGCCGGCCACCTACCGCATGAAGAGCAGCCGGAAAGGGTCAACGCACTCTTGTTGAAATTTCTTCAATAATGGCGCATCCTGCAAGGAAGTGTCAACTCCGGTATGCCGTGTCGGGCGTGTCCTGGCCTGGCCGGTAAATCTTAGTGTCATGCGGGATACGGCGGTGTCATGCGGGATACGGAATGGTTATGGAATGGCGCCGTCTACCTCACGCCGGCCCGTCCGGGGCGGCGGCGCGGCGCCGTAGGGAGGGCAGCCACCAGTTGTACTTCCCGGCTATCAGGAGTGTGGCGGGCGCCAGGACGAGCCTGATCAGCGTGGCGTCGAGCAGCACCGCGACGCTGAGGCCGAAGCCATACTCGCGCAGCATCAACGTTGACGAGAGCATCATCGTCCCCAGTGTTCCCGCCATAACCAGGCCGGCAGCGGTGATTACCCGGCCGGTGTCCACGATAGCTGTCGTCACCGCGTCGGCGTCACTGCTTCCCTGCCGGGTTATTTCTCGGATCCGGGTTATCAAAAAGATTTCGTAGTCCATGCCGAGACCCATCATGAGGATCACCAGGAAGATTGGTAGGTCGTTGATGACGGGTTCATCGAGCCAGCCGGCGAAGACCGCGAGCGTGGCGCCGAGTGCCCAAATGTTGCTGAGCGCGATCGTCAGGATCAGCCGGATCGGGACCAGGATGGATCGTAATGCGAAGGTCAGCAGCACTATGACGCCGGCGCACACAAAGGCGATCATCTTCCAGAAGGACGATGTCAGCGCCGCATCGTATTCTTGGTCGATGACGGTGGCACCACCGACCTGAGCGTTGTCGATGGTACTGTCGGCGACCAGCGTGGTCAGCGTCCGGATCGTCGACCTCGCCTGCTCCGACAGTGGGTCCCCAGCCAGCACGATGGACAGCCGCAGGGCGCCGTCCGGGGCCAGAAAGTCCTGTCGGACGTTTTGTGGTAGCGCCGACGTGTCCTCCCAGGACAGCTTCGTGCCCGTGGGGCGGGACAGGCTCGAAACGGAGACCACGCCGGGAGTGCGGGCGATCGCGTCGCTTAGGCTGTCCAGTCGCTGCCAGCCGGCAAGGGTGAGAGTGTCGCCTCGGTGACCGTTGTCGCCGATGTCACCGACGACGGTCGTCGGCTGCAGCAGGCCGGGTTGCCAGTGTTCGGCGATAAGGTTGTAGCCGCGGCGGGCGTCTGTGTCCGGGCTCAGCGCGACCGGGTCGGAGGTCAGCCGGTGGGATCCCAGGAGGACAATGATGGGGATCGTCGCCAGCACGAACACCGCGACGACGGCGACGGGTGCCCGTCGCGGCAGCACGGCCAGCCGTCGCAGCAGGTTGGTCAGCCAGCCCTTGGACTCCATATCCGTGAGCGGCCGGACACCGAGCAGGAAGAATTTGTCGCCCAGCAGAACCAGCAGCGCCGGTGTGATCGTCAGTGCGGCCAGCAGCATCACCGGGATGCCCGCGAGCCCCCCATAGCCGAGCGGCGGGATCCAGTCGACCGGTGAGAGCAGGGTTGCGGCGAACGCGAGGATGACGGTGCTTCCCGCGAGGGCAATGCTTTCACCGGCGTGGATGGTGGCGTTGACGACGGCTTCTTTCGGGTCGCGGCCAGCCAGACGTTCCTGCCGATATCTGGAGGACAGCAACATGCTGTAGTCGACGCCAGCACCGAGCATGACGAAGGTCATGATTGTCGTGGTGAACTGGGTTAGTTCCACCTGGCTGCCGACGGCGTACAGCCATGCCTGGCTGATCGTCATGGCGAGCCCGATCATCGTCAGGGTGAGGACTGCCGGAACGACGGCACGGAAGAACAGCAGCAGAACGATGATGATGATGATGTAAGCCGCGTACTCCATCTTCGCGTTGTCGGCCTCGGCCTTGTCGTACGTGTCCTTGATCAGTGCCAGTTCGCCGGTGACGGCGGCGTGCACCGGGGAGGCCGGGCCCAGCCGGGCTATGTCCGCGGCCACAGTGCGGCGCAGCGCTGTCAGGTCCGGGTCAGGTCCATGCCTCGAGTAGGCGACGGTAACGAGTGACGCCCTGTGGTCATCGGAGATCAGGCTGGCGGCGTCCACCGGCACGGGGAAGTCCGCCCAGTCCGTCTCCTCGGCCAGCGTGCCGGCCAGCTTCGGCCATTCCGCCTGGTCGGTACGTGCGGCCCGTTGCAGGAGTGGAACCAGCGCCGCGGGCACCTGACCCGTGGCCCGCGCCTGGGCCAGGCGGCCCATGGCCTCCTCGGTGCTCGGTGGCGGCGTACCCGCCGGCGCGAGCACGTGGCGCATCGCGGCCAGGAGAGCGTCGCGGTGCAGCGTGTACGGCGACGTCGTGCTCATGACTGAGCCATCGTGGACGAGTGGCTGTAGCGAGGCGTCCAGCATGCCCATCAGCCGCCGCGAACTCGCGGCGGTCACATCGGGCGCACTGAGCACGATGAGGGTTTCCCGCTCGGAGTGATGCGGGAATGCCTGTACGAGCCGTTGCGCTACGGCGTCGCCGACCGAGCCGGGCACGATCTTCGAGCTGCCCTGCCGGGACTGTACCTCGGAGAGCTTGAGCGCGAACGGCGCGCAGGCCCCGATAGCGACGAGCCAGAGGACGATGACGACCACGGGGTGTCTGACCACGGCCCGGGCGATCCGTCCCAGCACCGGATGGGCGGAAGGGGAAGGCGTCGACTCCGATCCGATCCCGCCAGTCCCAGAGTTCACTGGATCCCATTCGCCTTGGTGACGCCCGGCTGGACGGGAGCTGCCGGCTCCGGTGTGGTCTCGGCGACGACCACGACGAACGGATGGAGGAGTGTGAGGCCCCCCGGCCGGCTGGCCTGCTTGCGTAGCGCCTCTGTCAGTTTGCCTCTGACGTCGTCTTCGCGGGACATGTCGAACGAGTCCCGGAAGCCGGCGCCGGCGCCGGACCGTTCCACCCACTCTACGGCTTCCTCGGCGGTGGCCACCGGCCAGCGCTGTTCACCCTCATACTGGTTGATTACCCGCAGTTCGCCCTTGCGCATCCACCTGGCCACCGTCTCGGCGTCCTTCGGCAGGGCCACCCGCACCATCGCGGTGAGCAGAGTCGGCTCGTCCGCGACGACGTCTTCGAAAGCCTTGCGCAGCGAGGCCAATGCGTCCGCGCGGGACTCGATGATGCCGATCCGACCTCCTGGGCGGAGCACCCGCCGCGCCTCGCGGAACAATTGGGAGGGCTTGCTATAGCAGATCGCCCAACCGCAGACGATCGCGTCGGCGCTGTTGGTCGCCTGGGCCTTGAGGAACTCCAGCATGTCGCCCTGCTGCCAGCTGACATCCTTGGAGGCTTGGCCGAGCGTCTCCATCTTGGCCTTCGCGACGGCCAGCATCCCCGGGGACTTCTCGATCACCCGCAGCGAACCGAGGCCCTGCTGCCGGATCCGAATCTGTTCGGACAGGTGACCCGTGCCGCATGCCAGCTCGATGACGTCCATCCCCGGGGCGATCCCCACCAGGTCCAGCATCGCCGTCGAGTTCGGGCCCATGAGGGCGGTGAACGCCTCGTCATAGGTGCTGCTGGCGATGTCGTAATCAGGTGTGGTGTCGGCAACGGCGCGGGTGAGTAGGAGACGGGCGGCGCGCAGCGCCAGACCGGCTCGGCTCATAGCAACTCCCAGTGGATCGCGAGCAGAAGGACGGGATGTCTTTTCGGTGAGGTGGATGCCCGACCGCAGCCGGGCATCCTGGCTCGGACGTCAGGTGACGGAGCGGCGCTGCGCCGCGGTCAGGATCAGGACGGCGCCCAGGACGAGAACCGCCGCCATGCCGGTAAGCGCGGTGGTGACGCTGCTGAAGCCGGTACCCAGCGCGCCGAGCAGAGGGCCGCTCATCATCCCCACGGCATAGGCGATGTTGAACATCGCGAAGATGGCCCCATGCCCGACCCCCCGCCGTTCCGCCGCTGCGGTGAGAATCCCCAGCGCAGGGATGAGGACAAAGGAGAAGCAAACGGCGAACGTCACCAGCAGCACCGTCGTCCAGCCAACGTCGAACCTGGGGAGCAGCGGCAGGACGGCGCTCATCCCCAGCAACCCGCCCGGGATCAACGGCAGATCCGGCCGCCGGTCCCCAAGCAGGCCGACCGGCACCCCGGCGAGCCCGTGCGCCAGCGTCGCCGCCCCGAAGATCAGACCCAGCGTGGCCGGGCCGCTGCCGAACCGGTCGGCCAGGTGCAGCGGGAGCAGCGGTTCCAGCATGCTCAGCGTCGCCGCTCCGAAGGCGACAGCGAGCAGGGTCGGCAGGAGCGAACGCCAGCCGGATGGCTGCTGCTCACGTACCGGCTGCGCGGCGCCGCGGACCAGCCACGGCAGGACGGCGGCGAGTACCGCGGTGAGCACCGTGCACACCACGAACGGCGCCGCGTCGCCGAAGCGTTCGGCCAGCAGCCCGCCGATCACTGGGCCAGCGACCATACCGACGGACATACTGGACATCGCCGCTCCCATCGCGCCGCCGGCCCTGGGGGGCCGCACCCGCTGGGCGAGCAGAGCGATTCCGTTCGTCCACAGCGCCGCCGCGGCGACTCCCTGGAGCGTGCGGGCAGCCAGAAGTTCGGGATAACTACGAGCCAGCGCGAAACCGACCGTCGAGATCAGCAGACCGGCGGCACCGACCTGGAATGGCCGTTCATGCCCGAACCGGTCGCCGACCCGGCCCATCAGGGGAGTCCCCGCCAGCAGGGCGACCGCGTACGCGGCGTACAGCAGGCTCACCCCGGCCGACCCCACATCGAACTGGTCCGCGTAGTTCGGCAGGACAGGTACCACGATGCTGTAGAGCAGGCTGTCCACGAACAGCGCGCCACAGGTCGCGGCGGTCACCTTGAATACGTCGTGGCGAACCGCGGTGGAGTTCGTCTCGACCGCGTCCTGGCTGGCAGCCATCTCGCCTTCTCCGATCACGTTAGAGCGAGATTGCCCAGATGGTGAACAGAACGTTGGCCACACCCTGCGCGATGGTCGTACCGACCACCGATCCCGTCACCATCCGGCAATAACCCAGGGCGAGGCCCATCACGAAGACCGAGGGGATCATCCCGGCCAGGACCAGCGGGTTGAAAGGATTGAGTCCGTAATCGCCGAGGTGCACGAGTGCCCAGCCGGCACTGACCGTGACGACGGACCTCCAGAGCCCCATGCGCCGGGAGGCGGCGTGCAGCAGCACGCCTCGGTAGAAGACCTCCTCAGCGATCGGGACGAGCAAACCCATACAGAGGAACAAGGAGATATAGGCGAGCGCCGGAGAGCCCGGGAACATCTCGCGGAAGAGGCCGGGCAGCAGGGCCGCCCAGTTGTCCTCACCCCGCCCGAGCAGCGTCAGGCAGGCGACGAGGGTCAGCAGGTAGCCGGCGGTCACCACCCCGATCCCGCGGGCCAACTGCCGTGGCGAGGATATGGCCTGCACGCCGACATCCGACCACATTCGCCGCGGCACGACGAACAGCGCGAACGGGGTGAGCACGATAGAGAACACCATGAGCCACTCGTCGAACGCGCCGGCAATACGTAGCGTTCCGAGGATGGCGAACACAACGCAGGCGACAAGCACGGGCCGCGCTTCGTAACGCGGGAGCCGCCGGCCTGGGACCCGACCGGACCCGGTCACCCCCGACTTCGCCGTCCCGCTCCCGTTCGGGACCGCGTTCGGGGCGGAGCGAAGGACTTGATCTTTATTTCCGGCATCGCGAGAAAGAATTTTATCACTCATGGGGACTCGCTGGGCGACGTGTGACGCTCTTCCTGCCCCGGCGCAGCGAGACGGCCTTCGTCACCCGCATCAACCGCCAGACGGCGGAGAGCGAGACGCCGTCCTGGAACGCGACATACTCCGGCTGGATCAGGTCTGGTTGCCACTTCAGCTTGTATGCCACCTGGGACTGGGCGGGGTAGATCCACTCGGCGCGAGTGCCGAGCCAGCGCACGAAACGGTCCACGAAGGGGCTGTGTCCAGGAAGTCGATGTTTCGGATCGAGCGAAGTGAAGGGAGTGAGACCAAAGTGCAGGTACGGCGTCTTCTCCCCGACGAACTGCCGTACGGCCGTGGACAGGATCAGCTCGCTGACTCCGGTGGGAGCGTCCGGTATCCGCCGGCTCAGGTCATGCAGCCAACCGGAGTGCCGCCCGAAGACCGGCGAGAATACCTGGTAGCCCACCAGCCGGCCGGCGTGCTCGGCAACGAACAACCGGCGCCTGCGCTCGGCCCAACCGCCCCGTTGGCCGATCATAAAGTCGATCTCGGCGACGCCAAAACCTTTTGCCTTCAACCATACCCAGTCCACCTCGTTCAGTGCCTCCATCAGCTGCGGCGTCCGCTCACGGACCGCCGCCACCTCGCGTACCCGGACGCCGTCCCGATTAGCTCGAGAGATCTTATTCCGGATCTTCACGAAATGTTTCCCCGACATGCTGAACCCGTCCAGTGAACGGGCGTAGGAGGCGCCGAGCTGGTTCACGCCAAAACCGGCACGCAGGTAGATGTCAGTATCTTCGGGCATCAGCTGGACGCTAATCACCCGACGGCGGTTCTGCCTGGCCCAACGGACGAACTCAGTCAGCAGCTCAGCCTGCTGGTCCGGCGGCGCGAAGACTCCGCCGAACTGGATCAGGAACCTCCCGCTTGGCCGGTAGATGACGACGCCGTCGATTCCATCCACCTCGAACGTCAGATTTCCTTCGTTCAGCGCCAGGTATGCAGATGGGTTGTGAGCGTGCCGGGTCAGCACGTCCAAAGTGGGCTCCGCGACGGATCGCGTCTGTGC
Source organism: Frankia sp. BMG5.23 (assembly GCF_000685765.2). Lineage (NCBI taxonomy): Bacteria > Bacillati > Actinomycetota > Actinomycetes > Frankiales > Frankiaceae > Frankia > Frankia sp. BMG5.23. The sequence continues at coordinate 4,603 of NZ_JDWE01000036.1, read as the reverse complement.
GACCCCTGTGCTGCTGCTACGGGTCACGGCCGGCTGCTCCCAGCAACGGCCGCTCGGTCGATCTTTGTCGTGCCCTGGTTCGACCGAGCGTCGCGGGCCGCCCAGTAGCGCATGCTCCGATCCGCGACCGTCCTGGCGTCGGGGAGCGGCCGGACGCCGAGGGCGGCGAGCTCATCAGCCGATGTCGGCAGTATCAGGCTTGAGCGGACGTATGCAGAGAAATAGGCTACTGCCTTCATTATCCCCGCGTATAGTGCCGGATCCGTGATGGCGGATTCATCCAGGACAGTACCGGATATCAGCATCGGGGGCTTGGCCGGATAGCCAAAATCACGGCCAATATCGAGCGCCATGTCAACGACGTCGGTGAGGGTCAGTGCCGCCGGCCCATTAGCGAGCCAGAGTTCGCTGCCCAGCGCCTCCTTACGTACAGCGGCAACAACTGCCTCGGCTACATAATCAACGGGCACCAGATCGATCCGAGAGTCCGGGGAGAAGGGTATTATCGGTAGTTTATCGTGCAGGAATCTGGCCACCATCTGGTAGAAGCCTTGGAAGCTGGCTATGGCACCGGTATCGGAGTGGCCGACGATGATCGAGGGCCGGAGGATGGCATAGGGGACCCCCGCGCCGCGCACTACGTCCTCGGCCTCGCGCTTGCTGCTGGCGTAGCGAGCACCGGACTCGCCGGCGCCGTCGCTGCGGGCGCCAATGTAGGCGGTGCTCACATGGTAGAGGGGTGCGTCTGCCGCCGCGGCCAGCTGCGCTATCCGCGAAGTTCCCTCGACGTTGATCGACCTTAATGTCCTCTCGGTACCGTTGAATGCGACCACGGCGGCTGAATTCACCACCGCATCCACGCTGTCGACCAGGGATCGGTACTCCGATCCATCCAGGCCGAGTTGTGGACGAGCGATGTCACCGCGCACGGTGGTAATCGTCTGGTCGGCCAGGACGGTGCGGTGCACCAGGCACACCGGCTCGATGTCAGGAACTCTTTTCAACTGGCTCAGGAGCTCTTGACCGAGCACGCCCGACGCCCCCGTCAAAAGCACCCGTCGTGCGGTTTGCGCAGTCATCTACTTCCTTTTCCAGCAGGGAATGTCCGCATGGCGATGCGGCCGGATCACTGGTAGGAGCTGTCAACGACCTTTTGGTATTAGAAATATGCCAGCGATGCCCGTCGATATTCCGTGGAACGGCGTGCATGCCCGCGTCAATGATCGTTTTTCTGATTATCATCATCATCATCAGCTGTGGATGAATTCGACAGGGCCGGGCCGGCCGTGATTCTCCAGGCATGCGCGCGGCCTGGGCGCGCTTACTGTAGTTACAGTAGCGGCCGTTGCGCACTCCAGCGCTACGTTGTCGCACCCCCCGTGTCGCCATGCGTCGCATCCGTGCCGTCAAGTAGGCGAAGCCGCGACTTACTGTTCTTGTAACGTCTCCTGGAATCGCTCGGTCGTCAGTCTAACCACAACCAACTGGCGAGGTCTACGAGGAAGGAGGGGCCATTGGTTGTTGAGAAGAAAAATTATGCTGCTGCTTAATAGCAAGTAATCTGTGCCCGCAGCGGGCTGACCAGCGCTTCCGGTGACCGTCAACCTCCGTTGAAGTCTCTACGGTGTTGGCTATCTCACAGTGGGGCGTTATGGGCTATTTTCATAACTTAAGTCTAGTATTCGGAAGATACGAGTGGCATCCACCGACGTGTCGTACGGACAGCGATCTCTAGCGGCTGGCTGGAGTGATAAACTGTGCTGTAGGGCGACTATCGGTAGGCGAGCCTGGACAAGGTGATGTGCGCGTACCGGGCCCGGTAGTCGCGGACCTGGCAGTCGTCGAGGCCGCGGGTGGGAGCGGACCCGGCCGCGGTCGCCGACCCGGGCCGCTCGCCGGATCGGTCGAGAGTACGGCTGCGCCGGGTTCGTGGTTCCGTTCGACCACGGCGACGACTGGGACCTCGCCGCACCGGGCGAACGCATCCACGACATCGCCCACCTCTGCTGGCGATTCCTCGGATGGTTCGGGGGCGGGGTCAAATCGAGCGGCGGGGCAGGCGTCCGCTCAGCGGCACAACAGAGTGTCGCCTGGTGTTCTAGATGCCGCGGTGTTTTTAGATATCGAGGTCGACGTAAAGGGCGGCGTGATCGGAGGCGGCCTGGTCGGCTCGGGTGATCTTGGGGTGGATCACCCACTGGGCGGATGGGTGTTTGTTGTCGGGGTCGCCCCACAGGCCGGTGCGGACGATCTGCCCGCCGGTCATCCGGTCGGCGAGGTCGGGGGAGAGCAGGATGTAGTCGAGTCGGTTACGGGCGGTGCAGGACTGGAAGGTACCGGGTCGGGGGCCGGTGTCGAATCCGGCCCGGCTGGCGGCGTCGACGAGTGGACTGTCGGGGCCGAGGAGGGGTTCGAGGCTGGGGAACGCGGGCGGGGGTGGCTTGTTGAGGTCACCGACGACGGCGATGTACCGGGCGCCGGCGTCGCGGAGCGCGGTGTAGATCTCCGCCACCCGGTGGGCCTGCCGGCGGCGTAGCGGGTCGGGGTTTCCGGAGGTCCAGGACTGGCTTTTCAAATGGTTCGGCAGTACCCAGATGGTGTTGCCGGCGGGGGTGTGCAGTTCGTAGGCGGGGCAGTCGCGGCTGAACAGCGGCCGGTCGGGGCGGGCCGGGTCGGGGTCGTCGACGTGGCTGACGATCGAGCCGATCGTGTGGCCGGGTTTGGCCAGCAGGCCGACGTCGATGCCGCGGGGGTCGTTGCCGTCGACGAGCATCACGTGGGCGTACAGGCCGGCGAGCAGACTGGTGTTGAACCGGACCAGCGCCGGACGGTTTTCGGCTTCGATCACGGCGAGAACGTCGGCGTTGATGTCCGTGATGACCTGGGCAGTGGAGCGGATCGCGGTCTCGTCGACGGGGCCGGTGACCAGTTCGACCCAGCCGATCCAATCCTGCCGCCCGGTCGCGTCGATCACAGCGTCCTTACCGGGGGGTTGGGTGAGGAAGTTCCCGCGGTTCTCACGAAGCCGGGCCCACCGCGGCTGTGGATCCCGGTTGAGCTGCAGCCGACCCTCGCTGGTGCGGGTCAGGATCTCCATCGTTTCCAGGTCGGCGAGCATGTCGGTCTTGTTCTGAACGGTATAGACCTCGTGCTGGGCGAGGGTGATGAATCGGTCGAATGCGGCCAGGACCGGTTGGCCTTCGTCCCAGGTGGGCAGGTCCATCGCCCGGATCCGTTCGAACAGGTTTTCCACGTTGAACGACGCCAGTCGCACCGGTCACCCCCACAGCACCGTCGTGTCGGCTCTGCTGCACAGCGTGGCAACCCGAGGAGTTGCTGTCGACCCACCGGCAGGTGAATCTTTTATGATCTCGGTGGTCCACTTGTGGCCGCGCCTGTGACGGCTCTCTTGATCCTGCATCGATCAAGATCGTAATGTGGACGGGCGAGGCTGAAACCGAGCGCAGCGTGCGCCTTGACCGCCTCCACCCGGCGGTACTCGTTGAAGAAGCCGCCGTGGTACAGGTCGTCGACCCGCTCGGCTCCGTCCGCGTCCAGGTCGTAGACGACGCGGGCGGTGGCCGGGAAGAACCAGGCCGGGCCGATGTCGGCGATCTCCCCGGACAGCTCGACCCGGTTCAGCGCCGCGAGCGTCGCGGACTCCCGCAGGATGCGCAGGTCGTCGTCGGTGACGTCGGACAGGTCGGGGTCGTCCAGCCGCTCGGCGGAGAACAGGTGGTGGTAGACCCGGTCGGCGGTGCGCAGCACGTCCGCCGGCTCGGACGTCCGCTGACCGTAGGCACGGACGAACTCCAAGGTCTGCTGTTCGACAGCGGCCTCCTCGGTCTCGTCCTCCGACAGCAGGCGCTCGGTCACCAGGTCCCAGTCGACGAGCATCCAGACCGGCGCGGTACTGCGACGGACGAAGTACCGGTCCGGCTCGACCGTGACCGTGGTCCCGTTCACCGTGATGCCCGGGAGACGGTTCCAGGTGGGCGTGAACGGTTCGCTCATTTCCACCGAGAAAGCTGCGGGGTATTCGGGTTTCGTGGCGAGCATGGCTCACTGTCCTTTCGGGCTCTCCGTTGATTCCGGTATCGATTCGCGAGCCTCCCCGGTCGGGCGTATGGTCCGGTGGGTAAATCGGGGAGGTCGTGTCGATGTCCGTAATCATGACCCGGACGGGATCGGCAGGACAGTTCCCGGCGGCATGCCGCAGTCCCCGAAGAGCAGTGCTTCGAGGCATGGCGCCGAGCACTCGTTTTCCGGCCCTGGACCGGCTCTCATCGACTACGATCAGCTACAGATGGCGGCAGATGGCGGGGTGAGTCGACGTGCGTCATGATCCGTCCGCGTTCGTCATACCGGCGGAATTCTGGGATCGGACCCAGGTCGCCGAGAGCCTGCAGATGAGGGACATCGGTTCCCTCTTCCGGCTGGTACAGCGGTACGCCGGGGCGAGTCAGCCAGGGATCGGGATGCGCGTCGGCCTGGCCCAGTCAGATATCAGGCTCTGCGCACTACGTCTGAAACCGTGTTTGGGTGATCACGCTGTGGATGTGGTGGTGGTGACGGGGAGTGGCCAGGCTGGGCGGGTGGCGCG
>NZ_JDWE01000035.1:0-48762 GCF_000685765.2 Frankia sp. BMG5.23 | reverse complement strand
GAACGGACGGTAGGCTCCGGATTTTCTTTCTCCCGCCTTATGCCCCCGACACCAACCCGGACGAGTGGGTCTGGAACAACGTGAAGACCGCACAGATCGGCCGAAAAATGATTACATCGGTCTCGGATCTTTACTCCAACGCCCTCACCGCACTTCGCAGGCTCCAGGAGAACTCTGCGCTTGTCATCGGCTTCTTCGGTGACCCCCACCTCGCCTACATCGGCTGGTAGTGAGTCCAGATACTTTCATTCCCCTTAGTACGACGAACTCGACGTCGAGGCCGATTCTCACCCGGTACTGTCGCCTGTTCTCACCGAGCTCGCCCGCGCCATCTGACCGCCCGGGCGGCCAGAGCCTCGTACGCCCTACCCCTCACAACGCAACAGCCTTGTGTCGAGGCCATGCCAGGGTGACGCGCTCGATGTCAATGTGGATGCCTGCGCCTGCGACGATGTCTCTGCCGAGGGCCGCGACGATGCCGTCTGCGATGGCACCAGCCCGGACCGTCGGTGCGCATGAATCGTATGCCCCGCCCCGTCCCACCAGCCGCGTCCGATGAACTTGGGCGCAGCTGCCCGTCATCCTCGGCCGCGGTAGCCCCCGGGACAGGCTGCCCGGATGGTGTCCAGTGAGGGGATCGGTGTTCAAACGGTGCGGCTGCCGCGATCCCCAGACAGGCAAGGATTACGGCGCCCGGTGTCCGAAACTGCCCCGGTCGGACCACGGTTCCTGGTTGTACATACACGACGTCCCACCCGGTCCCAATGGGCGGCGGCGGCGCACCACCGGCGGACCGTTCGAGACCGAGACGGAGGCCGAGGTCGCGTTGACCGGTTCCCTGGCCGAACTCCATGGCGGTGGGCGGCCCGACGACACCGGGCTCACCGTCGCCCGCTACCTCGACGACTGGCTCGATGGAAAGGCGAGTCTCGCCGCGTCCACCCGCCGCTCGTATGAGGAGCACGTCCGCCTCTATCTCAAACCCGGCCTGGGACACCTCAGACTCGCTGACCTGCGCGACCACCACATCGAACAGCTCTACGCCGCCATGCGGCTCATCGGCCGGGATCTGCACGGCAGGAAACGCTCACCCCTGCTCGTCCGCCTCCTCGAAGTCCGCAAAGACGACCCCAACCACCGCCGGCCCCTCAGCGCCTCCCGGCTACGCCGGGTGCACGCCACCACCATGAGCGCGCTCAACAGCGCCGTGAAACGTAAGAAACTTGGCGTCAATCCGGCCGAACACGTCGAACTACCCAAGGCCCGCAAGCCCCGACCGCTCGTCTGGACCGCACCGCGGATCGCCGCCTGGGAACGCACCGGTAAACGGCCCTCCCCCGTCATGGTCTGGACCCCGCAGCAGGCCGGTGCCTTCCTCGACTTCACCGTCGCCGACCGCCTTTACCCACTGTGGCATCTCATCGCCCACCGCGCCCTACGTCGCGGTGAAGCCGTCGCCCTCGGCTGGACCGAAATCGACATCGACGACGACAGTATCTACATCCTCGACAACCTCCCCGGATCCGTTTCCGGCGCCGACGACAACCTCGACCTGGACGGCGACGAATACACCGAACCCAAAAGCGACGCCGGCTACCGTACTGTCAGCCTGGACCCGGCTACAAAAAACGTCCTCACCACCTGGCAGGCGCGCCAAGACGAGGAACGCGCCGCTTACGGTAAGGCCTGGGTCGACAGCGGACGGATGTTCACTCATCCCGATGGCAGCAGGCTCACCCCCAACGGCGTCTCGCAACGCTTCGAACGGCTCATCACCCGATTCGCCACCATCCGCCATGAGCACGCCGAACACAGCTGGACCGTCGACCAGCTCGCCGCCCGGCATTTCATGCCCGAAGACGCCATTCAGACCGCGCTCGCCTTCGGCCCCCTGCCCCCGATCCGACTGCACGACCTGAGGCACACCGCCGCCAGCCTCACCTACCGGGCCACCAAGGACCTCAAGGTCGTCTCCGAACTCCTCGGACACTCCTCCGTCCACTTCACCGGCGACGTCTACACCTCGGTCTTCGCCGACGCGGATCGCGCCGCGGCCAAAGCCGCCGCCGACATCGTCCCCCGCCGACACCCACCCGGCCAGGTGGAACCCGACAGCTTGGACGACCCCACACCACCCCCCGCCAACGGACCTGGCCTCGACCTGTAGGACACCCCGGGTCAGGTTCGCAGCAAACTCCGGTCGCACCGACCGCATCGGCTCTTGATCCACCAGCAGCGCGGGAGACCACACCAACCGCGCACGGTCAAGATCGGTCAAACAGCCGGTAGACCAGGCCATCCCCACGACCGCGGCGGGGCCGCCGAGGGCCACCAAGAGCTCGTCCGCATCGACCGGCACCGAGGCACCCTCACCAGCCACGGCCACTCTCCGCAACCAGCGGAGGAGGCTCGGAAAATGGTTGCGGTCGCAACGTCACCAGCACGTCACCGCCAGGGCCCGTTGTTGATCTCCACGGCCACCTGGCCGCTGCAAAAGGCCAGGTCAGGAGGGGTGGGGCGGGTGGGGCTCGAACCCACGACCGACGGATTATGAGTCCGCTGCTCTAACCGGCTGAGCTACCGCCCCCTGGATCGATCCCCCCCAGCGTCTCACAGCGTGGAGGACGTCTCACAGCGTGGAGGACATCGACGACGTACAGCCTAACGGCTACCGCCGGGTGGCATGCGTCCGCTCGTCTGGCCGCGGAGAGGAGCCCAAGAACAAGACTCACCGGAAGTGGACGACCACGGAATGCCGAGGCGGCACGGATCGACGGCGGCACGGATCGACGGCGTCCCGGGTCGACGGCATTCCGGCGCCGCCGCCGTCCCGGCGACATGCCCAGGTCAGCGCCTGTCCGGCGCCGCTTGACCGCTCGATCCGGACTTGTGATGCCGAGACGACATCCCCCGGCTATGCTCACCGTGCTGATCCGCTCACGCGGCTTGTCCCGATCTGCCGCCTGCCGAAGAGCGATGAATGACCGCTGATCCCGAATCCGCCTGGCAGCGTTACACCGTCTCCGCCGAGCTTCTGTACCGCGACGACACGGCCGACGCCCTGCGCGGCCGGGACTTCGACGCCGCGTTCCTGCTCATGCGCAAATGGGACCATGTCAGCCAGGACCGCCTAGCCTCCTCCATCGAGGGGTTCAGCCAGTCCCGGATCAGCGGCCGGTCCGCACCCACTACGTCGTCGACAACAGCCGCCACACCCGCAGCAACCCCGCCGACCGGCTACCAGACCGTCGCCATCACCAACGGCTACACCCGCACCCTGCACACAGCAGGGCCCGACCACATCATCGACTCACTCACCGAACTCCTCGACCTCCTCGCCTGACAGCGAGGGCGCGGACCTCAGGCCACCTCCCAGCCGGTCAACCCAGCCGACTGTACTGTAGATGGCACCGAGGACACGAAGGCCGCTCCGGCAGGGACCGCCGGGTGTCACTATTGGTGCCTTCACAAACGGCTCATACCTCATAGCGACTCTCGGAGAGTACGGCGAGCCGGGCACCGCCCATCACGAGTGGGACTTTCGAGTCGTGTCTCGTCAAGGTTCCCAGGTAAACACCAGGATGTTCGACTGCAGCGGTGGCGCAGTTGAACACGCGTGTTGTCGCCGGAGTCGGGTGTTCGCGCCGCACCGGCCCCGGCGTAAGCTTGAAAACCGCGGATTAGCCCCGGCCAAGCGGTGCTCTGCCTGGCCGGGCTCCCCGGGAATACCCCATCCACTGCTGCTCAACGCCGAGGATTGGCCGGAAGGCGAAGAGTGCGTTCCACCGCACGCCGGCAGCCGGGCGTCCATCAACGAAGTGATCGAGGCAGAACGTTGTGCGTTGAAAGGGCCGTGCGCAATCGTGTACCCGGTCGACCTGGCGCCATGCCATGCGCGCCGTCGGGTAACTGTCGGCTGTCCGTTCACCATCTCTGACCGCGGAGGCGCAATGCTTTGTCGTCCGAGCCACCCCCGACCTGCCGTCACTCGCCCTTGGAGTGGGGCGGATGCGTGACGACCGAGACGTCTTCCGGCGGTTGACCGATCTGTTCGAGTCCGGCTCGGTGTCCTACCGGATGATCCCGCATCCGCCCGAGGGTCACACCGACGTCGCCAGCCGGCTGCGTGGCCACCCCCTCCAGCAGGCCGCCAAGTCCCTCGTGGTGCGGGTGGCAACGGGCAGGCGTTCCCGGCGCTACGTGCTCGCCGTGGTCCCCGGTGACCGTCGGGTCGACCTGAACGCGCTGGCCGACCGGTATGGCGGCCGAGAGGCCTCGTTCGCCGCCCGTGAGGTCGCCGAACGTCTGGCGGGCAGCGTCAGCGGATCCATCACCCCGTTCGTCTTCTCCCCCGAGCTGGACCTCATCGTCGACGAAGGCCTGCTTATCCACGACGAGATCTACTTCAACGCCGGACGGCTCGACCTGTCCGTCGCCCTGTCCGTCTCGGACTACCTGGTGCTGGCCCGGCCGACCGTCGCGCCCATCGCCGCCTGACGCCCTGGGCGGCCAGGAGCCAGCGCCCCGGCCCGTCGCACTCGGCACTCCTTCGTAGACCGCCGGACCTCCGGACCACCGGACCTCCGGACCACCGGACCTCCGGACCACCGGCGAAGGATGGGTACCGGAGCTGACCGAGATCGATCTCTGCCGCGAAGGGGGCCGAGATCTTGACCATGCCGGTGAACCCCTTTCCAGCTGGGCTCAGCGTGCCCTGGGCTCTCCTGGGCTCTCCGCGCCACGACTGTTTGCGAGGTGCGGACAGAGCCACCCGCAGTGAGCTTCTACCCAGGCGAGCACAACCGATCCCGACGATCATGCCCACCCCGCCGGTTGCCAGTTACTGATCCATAATCCTAAGTAAGGTTCACCTAAAGCAGGTTAGGCTAACCTCCGTCTCTGGTACGTTCCGTGAAGCCGGCTACGCGGCGGACCGAAAGGAATCGGACGTGTGGGGTGATGTGCTCCCGAACCTGCTCATCGGGCTGCGCGAGGGCCTCGAGGCAGGCTTGATCGTCTCGATCCTGGTCGCGACGCTCGTCCGCGCCGACGAACGCTCCCGCCTGCCGCTGGTGTGGACGGGCGTGCTCGCCGCCATCGCCCTGTCGGCGAGCTTCGGCGCCGTGCTGACATTTGCCGCCGCGTCCATGTCCACGGCGGCGCAGGAGGTGTTCAGCGGGAGCCTCAGCCTCGTAGCGGTCGGTTTCGTCACCGTTATGATCTTCTGGATGCGGCGGTCGGCCCGCGCCCTGTCCGGCGAGATCAAGGGCAAGGTCACCGCCGCGCTGGCACTCGGGCCCGGCGTGCTGATCCTGACCGCTTTCCTGGCGGTGGCCCGGGAGGGTGTGGAGACCTCCCTGTTCATCTGGACGACCACCCGCGGCGCCAGCGAGTCGGCCGGTCCGTTGATCGGCGCCGCGGCCGGGCTCCTCATCGCCGCCGGGCTGTGCGTGGGGATGTACTACCGCGCCGTGAAGATCAACCTGACCAAGTTCTTCACGTTCACCGGCATCGGGCTCATCGTCGTCGCGTCGGGTGTCGCCGGGTACGGTCTGCGCGACCTCCAGGAGGCCGGTGCCCTCCCCGGCTTCGACACGGTCCTGTTCGACCTGCGGACCACCTTCGACCCGAGTTCCTGGTACGCCAGGCTCGTCGAGGGCGTCTTCAACATCACTCCGCGGATGACGGCGCTGCAGGTCACCGGCTACCTGGCCTACCTGGTGGTGGTACTGGCCCTGTTCGTCCGCGGCACCCGCGCCCCCCAACCAGCACAGCCAGCACAGCCAGCCCAGCCAGGAGAACCGGCCGCCGTCCCCGCCGCCAAGAGTTCCGATCGCACGCCGGCCCCGACGCCCCTGACGCCCCCGCCGGCCCCGACGGGGGCGTCGGCTGGCCACCGGCTGCCGCGGTGGGCGCTGCCGGCCGCCATCGTCGCGGTGCCGGCCCTCGCCGCCGGCGCCACGATCCTCGCGCTCGGCCCGTCGTCCAGCGGCGGCAGCGGCGGGACGATCGAGGTGACCGGCGGCTCCTGCGCGGCAGGCTGGGCGGCGCCCCGGTCGGGCAGGCAGACGTTCACCGTCCACAACAGCAGCGCCCAAACGGCGGAGGTCCGCCTCATCGACCCGGCGACCGGTGCCATCCATGCGGAGATCGAACTGCTGGCGCCCGGAACCACCCGAACCCTGTCGGCCACCATCGGCGGGGGCACCTATGCCTGGGAATGCCTGCCGGACGGCGGTAAGCGGCTGCTGTCCGCGAGTCAACGGGTGGCGGGCGCGGCCAGCGGGGCCGCCTCCATCCTCCCCGTGACGGCAGAGACCATGAGCGGCCCGCTGCGCGGCTACCGCGCCTTCGTCGCCGTCGGCCTGGTGACGTTGCAGGGCAGCGTCGACACGCTGCGCGCGGACGTGGAACACGGCGACCTGGACGCGGCCCGCCGGGACTGGCTGCCCGCCCACCTCGACTACGAGCGCCTGGGCGCCGCCTACGGCACCTTCGGGGACTTCGACTCCAAGATCAACGGACTGCCTGCCGGGCTGCCCGGCGGAGTGCACGACCCAGACTTCACCGGCTTCTACCGGATCGAGTACGGGCTGTGGCACGGTGAGTCGGCCGCCTCGCTGGCCGCGTCGGCGGTCGGGTTGTCCAGCGACGTAGCGGGGCTGCGGGCGGCATTCCCCACCCAGGAATTCGATCCGAACGACCTGGCCCTGCGCACCCACGAAGTGCTGGAGAACACGCTGCAGTTCCAGCTCACCGGCGCCGCCGATCAGGGCAGCGGCACGGCTCTGGCGACCGCGAGCGCAAACGTGGACGGCACCCGGGAACTGCTCACCGTGATCGCGCCGGTGCTGCAGACCCGGTCGCCCGCCGCGCTGACCGCGGCCCGCCAGCAGTTGGGCGCCTTCGGCGCGCTGGTGCGGCGGGTCGGCAACCCACACGGCACCTGGATCCCGCCGGGACGGCTGCCACTCGCCGACCGGCAGAAGCTGAACGGCAGCCTGGGCGCGCTGCTGGAGACTCTCGCACCGATCCCCGACATCCTCGAGATCAGGAGTACCGGATGAGCCCCGGGTCCGACGGCGGGCGGATGGGACGCCGCTCCTTCCTCGCCGGAGCCTTCGCCGCGGGCGCCGCGGCCGCGGGCAGCGCCACCACCGTCGCGGCCGGAACCGGCGCTGCGGTGCTCACCACCGCCGCGCCGGCCGCCGCGGCCGCCAGCGGAAGCTCCGACGAGGTGGTTCCCTTCCACGGCGTGCATCAGGCCGGGATCCTCACCCCGCAGCCGGCCGCGGCCATGTTCGCGTCCTTCGACGTCATCGCCGACGACCGGGCCGCGCTCACCGACCTGTTCAAGACGATCACCGCCCGGGCCCGGTTCCTCACCGCCGGCGGTGCTCCGGCCGACCTGGGCACCGTCGCCCCACCGTCGGACAGCGGGGTCCTCGGGCCGACCGTGCCCCCGGACGCGCTCACCGTCACGGTCGGGGTCGGCGCCTCCCTGTTCGACGGCCGGTTCGGCCTGGCCGACCGGCGTCCCCGGCGGCTGGCGCCGATGCGTACCTTCCCGAACGACAACCTGAACCCCGCCGACTGCCACGGCGATCTCAGCCTGCAGCTGTGTGCGAACAGCCGGGACACGGTGTTGCACGCGCTGCGCGACATCGCCCGGCACACCCGCGGCGGCATGCAACTGCGGTGGCGGATCGACGGCTTCCACAGCCAGCCCCGGCCAGCCGGCGCGCAGCGAAACCTGCTCGGTTTCAAGGACGGCATCGTCAACCCCGATGTGACCAGCGCCGCCGACATGGACCGGCTGGTCTGGGTGGACGGTGCGGGCGAGCCGCGCTGGACCACCGGCGGCTCCTACCAGGTCGTCCGCATCATCCGGATGCTGGTGGAATTCTGGGACCGGGTTTCCCTCAACGAGCAGGAAACGATGATCGGCCGGCGACGGGACACCGGGGCACCGCTGGACGGCACCGCGGAGACCGACATTCCCAACTACGCCCGCGACCCCAAGGGCACGGCCATCCCGCTCACCGCGCACATCCGGCTCGCCAACCCGCGCACCGCGGCCACCGACAACTCCCGCATCCTGCGCCGCGGCTTCAACTACGACCGGGGAACAGACAGCAACGGCAACCTCGACATGGGCCTGGTCTTCTGCTGCTACCAGCAGGACATCATCCGGCAGTTCGAGGCGACGCAGACCCGGCTCATCGACGAGCCGCTCGTCGACTACATCAGCCCGACCGGTGGCGGCTACTTCTTCGTGCTCCCCGGTGTCCGGGACGCGAGCGACCACCTGGGCCGGTCGCTGCTGGCCTGAGCGCCGTCGCTGCTATGGGCCGCGGCCCGGCGGTGCGTGATCACCTCGATTGGCACCGCCTTGCCCCTTGCCCGGCCCCCGCCTGCCCGGGCCATTGACCGCGAGACCTGGCCGACCGCGAGACCTGGCCGACCGCGCCTGGGGACGGACGGCCGGGCCGCCGCGGGTGAGATCAGGCCTCGGGTGAGATCAGACGGTGTGCCAGGGGCCGGTGACGGCGTAGGCGATGCCCGGGTCCTGGGTGGCGACGAACAGGTAACGGCCGTTGGTGGAGAAGCAGGAGCCGACGAACTCCCGGTAGATCTTGTCGGCACCATCCTGGAACAGGATCTTGTTCTGGGCGAAGGCGAAGGGGCTGCCCTGGCGGTCGAGACCGACGACGTAGTTGAGCCCGTCGCCGTCCTCACACAACAACGCCCCACCATGCGGGGTGATGCACAGGTTGTCGGGCCCGTCGAAGACTCCGGGCGTGTCGTAGTCGTCCGCGGCCTCGTGGGACGGCAGCAGCGCGACGAGAGTCAGGGTTTCGGCGGCGGGCTGGTACTTCCACACCTGGCCATCGTGGACGGTGGGGGGCAGCGCGGGGTAGCTGACGGAGGCGGGCAGGTCGGCCTTCTTGGCATAGCTGGCGTTGATCCAGGCCGCGTCCCGGGCCCAGAAGGCGCCCTCGAACTTCTTCGACCGGGTCACCCGGTCGGGGCTGGCCGCCGCCAGGGTGGCGGGGCGGCCCGGGTAGGCGAACTGCTTGCGGATCGAGGGCGAGGCGTCGGTCCCGTCCGGGTCGGGAGCAGGCACCGGCACCCACTTCACTGTCAGGCTGGTGCCGACCTTGGTGATCTGGGAAAGGTCGTCGATCGGGTTGCCGGCCGCGGTCCAGGCCTGCAGCGCCTCCAGGCAGCCGCCCGCCGCGTAGTCACCGAACTGGCCCGTCGCCCGGGTCGGGCGGAACCGGTAGAGCAGGCCGTTCGGGCCGCTCGCGTCCTCGGTGAGGTAGGCGAAGTTGGTCTTGGGATCGACCGCGACCGCCTCATGCGCGAAGCGGCCCAGCGCCGTCAACGGCGCCCCGGTGGTGCGGCGGCCCAGCGAGTCGACCTCGAAGACATAGCCGTGCCGCTTGCCACCACTGATGATCGACTCTGTTTCCTCGCACGTCAGCCACGCACCCCAGGGGGTGACCCCGCCGGCGCAGTTGCGGATCGTGCCGGCCAGGCTCACGTAGCGACGCTGCACGTTCGCGTTGACGTCCAGCACGATGTTCGTGGTGCCACCGAACGCGTTCGTGGCCGACCCGTCGTACACCGCGGCCCCGGTGGTCTTGGGCACCACCGGCGTGAACTGCGCGCCCGGGTTCACCGCGTCCTGCTCGTGGTTCTGCACCAGAATCGTCCCGCCCTGCGTCCCAGGAAACGAGCCGGTGCCGTCGAACTTGGTCGGGTACGGCGGGCTACCCGGATCGTCGAGCCGGTCAAACGGCTCGTTGTAGGGCGCCTGACCCCAGGTACCGGCCTTCGCGATCACCTTGTAATGGAAGCCGGCGGGAAGATCGAGCTTGCCGGCCGGGTCGGCCACCAGCGGCCCGTAGCCTCCCGTCGCCGCGCCCACCGGGCTCGCCGCCAGCAGGTTGAACGCTTCGGCGGACAGGACCACCACGGCCCCCGCCGCCGTGCCGTGCCGGAACAGATTACGTCGTGTCAACTCGCTCATGACGCGCAACCCTAGGAACGTGATGTTACCGCCCCTTTACGGAGAGGCCAACGTGTCACGGCCGCATCGTGGCCTTGTGATGAGCGAACGGTCCACCGGCCGCGACCGCGCCTCGACCGACACCGCATCGGCCCCTGCCACCCTGTATTCCCGGCGGGGGAACCCGCCTTATGCTCAACCTGATTCTCAGCGCCGGTGATTTCGCGTCACTCGTCGAACAGCTGCCGGCAAGGCTGGAGGAGTAGGGGCTGCCCCGCCCAGGGAGGGCACATACAGGCACGGAGATTGCCTTCGGCCGGGGGTGGCGGTCCCAAGGTCCCGTCAGAAAGCTTCGTCAGTCCCTGCTGATCGGGGCGGAGCAGAAGGGCATTGTCGAGTCGACGATCCGTCGGTGACCGACTTGAAGGAGCCAGCGTGCCCATCTGGCACATCCGTCCCTACGAGACCGTCGACTACGCGGCGACAGTACGCCTGCTGGAGGAAGTGAGGAGCACCCCGGGCGGCCCGCCCATCAACCTCACCGACACCGTGCTGGCGCTGCGGCACGAACTCCCGGAGACCGAGTCCCCCGCGGTGGTCGCCGTCGCGGGCGAGCATCTCGTCGGTGCCGCGGTCGGGCGCAAGGAGGGCGGCCAAGGCCGGGTGCTCACGGTCGCCATCGCGCCCGCCTGGCGTCACCACGGCATTGGTTCCAGCCTGTTGCAGAGCGTGGAAAACCTGCTCCTGCACGCCGGCTGCCGGCGGATCACCACGCTGATCACCCCCGGGCAGCCGGGTGAGGAGGCGTTCCTCAACCGCGGCTTCACCGCTACCGGGCAGGTACTCTATGACAAGCAGATTCCCCTGCGCCCGGCGGACGTCTCCACCGTCGAGCGGTGGGGCGGCGCGCTGCTGAGCGCCTCCGAGTGGTCCAACCTCGCCGGGATGGAGGAGGAGCGCGCGCTCATCGAGAAGCGGCTGCTGCTGCCGGTTCGGGAACGGGAGCTCGCCGAGGCGTACGGAGTCGTCATCCCGACGGCGATGCTGCTGTTCGGGCCGCCCGGCACCGGTAAGACGTCCTTCGCCCGGGCGGTCGCCGCCCGGCTGGAATGGCCGTTCGTCGAGCTGCTGCCCTCACGGCTGGCCTCCGGCGGCAGTGGGCTCGCCGCCGAGCTGCGGTCAGCGATCAACGACCTCATGGGGGTCGAGCGGGTCGTCGTGTTCATCGACGAGGTCGACGAGATCGCCCAGTCGCGGGAGACCCGACCGGAGAACCAGTCCGTCGTCAACGAACTGCTCAAGGCGATCCCGCAGTTCCGCGGGGTGCAGGGCCGGCTGCTGATCTGCGCGACCAACGCGGTCTCGGCGCTGGATCCCGCGTTCATCCGGCCCGGCCGGTTCGATCTCGTCCTCCCCGTCGGACCGCCGGACGCCAAGGGGCGCCGGGTGCTGCTCGATGGGCTGCTCGACCGGGTCGCAAACAAGGAGGACATCGATCTGGACGCCGTCGTCGCGGCCACCGACCTGTTCACGCCGGCCGATCTCTCGGCGGTCGTGCAGCGCTCCGCTGCCGCCGCCTTCCACCGGGCCGCCGACGGGGTGAAGGTCGGCACCGGGGCGGGAGCGGAAAGCGGCGGGGGCGGCCACGGCCCGACGGTGACCCCGTTGAGCACACAGGACCTGCTGGACGCCGCCCGGCTGGCCCGGCCGACGATCAGTCTTACCGAGCTGGACCGCTTCCGTCGTGACGCGGAGGCCTTCACCCGGATCTGACCTGCCCCGCCCCTGCAGGGACGACCCGCACCCGGATCCGCCTCGCACCCGGATCCGGGTGTTGATAACTTTTGATTTTTCGATATAGAAAAGTATTTCCTGCCCCGATGACGAGGCGCGACACGGGAGAGTTCTCGACGAAACGAAAACCGCAGCGATCTTCCAACCCAACCACAATGAGGTTTCGCCATGACCGACGGAAATCGCAATCTCTACGTAGTCGCCTGCGGTGGCGGGTACCCCGCCGGGGACCTTCCCGCCTTCGTCAGGCAGGTGCGGTCCGCCGGCTGGGACGTGCGGGTGGTCGCCGCCCCGTCGTCTTTGCAGTTCATCGACGCGCTCGACACAGGTCACGGGGACGGGTAGCGCAGCAGGGCACCGAGACCGTCGGTCGGTGCGCCGGGCAGATCGGCGGGCAGGACCCGCACGGCCGCGCCGGTGCCCCAAGCGGCCCGCACGGCCAGATCCGCCAACCGGCCGGTGGTCGGTGGTGACCCGGCCCGGCGGGCCAGCCGGGCCAGCGCGCCCGGCTCGGTGGCGACGTCCCCGGGCTCCGGCCCGTACCAGGCGGCCCGGTCGTCGCCGGGGTCGTCGACGACGAGCAGCGTGCCCACCTGAGCGCGGACGAGCGCGGCGAACGTCGCGGGCACCCCGTCGACCGCCCGGCCGTGTGCGCGGTCCTCGGCGAAGCGGTCGAGCACGGCGCGGGTCCGGTCGCGAACCTCGGCCTCGACCAGCTCCCGCACCTCCTGGGAATGGAACCGGTCGCTCCGCCCGGGGTGACGTCCCCCGTGTTCGAGCTGGTGGACCAGCGGGGTCACCCGGGGCGGCAGATGCTTGCGCAGCAGCTGCACGGCCCGGACGTCTCCCGCGAGAACCACCAGCGCGGCGTCCACCCGCTCGGTCAGCTCGGTCACCGCCTCGGCGACCTGCGCGGCGTTGTGATCCCACGAGTCCTCGGCACGATCCTGGTAGCGGCGCTGCGACCAGCCGCCGGGGGCATTGCGCTCGATCTCGTCGTCGGAGCCGACGACCTCACCGGCGAACCGCAGTCCGTCCCCGGCCACCCGCAGGTCGGCGCCCGTCCGGTCGGTGAGCACGACCACACAGGGCACGCTGCTCTGCCGGTAGGCAAGCATCGGCAACGTGCAGGGCAGCGAGCCCCAGACGGCCCGGTCCGCCACCTTCCGTCGCAGCCGATGACACCAGACCACCCTGCCATCCGCGGCGCACGCCGCGAGAGCGGCGTTCTGCGGGCCGAGGGACGCCACAACCTCGTCCAACGCGCCCAGCGTCGCGCCATCCGCCCCGTCGGCGGCCAGGCTGTCGCGCAGGCGCCGCCACCGGACCGCCCGATCCGCCGCAATCCCGTCCATCTGATCGGACAGGCCCAGGTACAGCGTCGCGCACGGGCTCGGGACGGCGAACAACTCGTTGATCTCCTCATCTGGGATCACGGCACCGCGGCCTCCTGTTCTCCGCTCCCGCCGGTCGGCGAGCCGATCCTCCAGGGTCCAGGATGGGCACCGACCGGCTCTTCGGTCCGGCCTCTTCGGTTGCTCCCAGCCATACCCATCATCGGCGCGACGGACCGTCGGCCACCCGCCAGGACTTCATCCGGGCGCGGCCGGTATATATTGCTGCTGACGGTCCGAATCGGCTCGAGTTCGACTCTTCGCCGGCCTCAATGATCGGCATCGTCGGCAAACATCGTCGGCAAACATCGTCGGCAAACATCGTCGGCAAACGCCGAATTCCCTACCTGCCCCCGGCCTGTCCCCGGGGATCGGTCCATAGATCAGTGCTGTGCGCGCTTGTCAGGAGGTCGATGCCGGCCAGGACTTCCGCGGCGGGCCGGGCCTCTAGGCGGCGCCCGTCCCGCAACCGCAGGGAGACCCGCTCGTCGGCTGCCTCCCGGGCACCGATGATCGCCTGGTAGGGCACCAGACGAGCGGCCCGGACCCGCGCGCCCAGGGTGCCGCGCTGCGGACCGGCGGCCTCGGCCCGCAGTCCCCGGTCGGCCGCCTGCCGGACCAGCGCGAGGGCGTGGGGTACCTCGGCGTCGGAGATCGGAAGGGCCACCAGCTGCACGGGCGCAAGCCATGGTGGAAAGGCACCGCCGTGCGACTCGATGAGGTGGGCCACGGCCCGCTCCACGCTGCCGATAACGCTGCGGTGGACCATGACCGGCCGGCGCATCGCGCCGTCCGGGCCCGCGTAGCGCAGATCGAACCGTTCTGGCTGATGGAAGTCGATCTGCACGGTGGACAGGGTGGCTTCACGGCCGGCACTGTCGACGATCTGAACGTCGATCTTCGGGCCGTAGAAGGCCGCCTCCCCCTCCACGGCCTCGTAGGCCACCCCCGCGGCGTCGAGGACCTCGGTCAGCAGGGCGGCGGACCGCCGCCACATGCCGGGGTCGCCGACGTACTTCCCGCCCGGCCCCGGCAGGGAGAGCCGGTAGCGGGCCGGGCTGACACCCAACGCGCCGTAGGCCTCGCGGATCAGCTCCAGCGCCGCGCGCGCCTCGTCGGCGACCTGCTCCGGAGCGCAGAAGATGTGCGCGTCGTTCAGCTGGATCGCCCGCACCCGGGTCAGCCCGCCCAGTACCCCCGACAGTTCGGAGCGGTACATGCCACCCAGTTCGGCCATCCGGAGTGGGAGATCGCGGTAGCTGTGCGCGCGGGAGCGGTAGATCAACGCGTGGTGCGGGCAGAGGCTCGGCCGCAGCACCATCTGCTCCCCGCCAAGCCGCTCCCCGCCAAGCCGCTCCCCGCCAAGCCGCCCCCCGCCAAGCCGCTCCCCGCTGAGATCCATCGGCGGAAACATGTCGTCCCGGTAATGGGACCAGTGGCCGGAGATCTCGTACAGCTCCCGCTTGCCCAGCACGGGCGAGTACACGTGCCGGTAACCGGCCCGACGCTCCACGCCACGGATGTACTCCTCCAGGGTGTGCCGTACGACGGCACCGGCGGGCAGCCAGTACGGCAGACCCGACCCGATCAGCGGGTCGGTATCGAAAAGTTCCAGCTCGCGACCGAGCTTGCGGTGGTCGTACACCGTGGTCTCCTCACCTCGCGGCAGGTAGGGCGGGTGACCACAAGGCGAAGCCCCGGGGCATCCACCCCGGGGCTTCGACAGAAGAACGGCTGTCAGCGCGCCGGGACACTCTCCGGCGTCGTCGTCAGGCCAGCGCGCTGCATGTCGTCCAGGTTAGCAGTGCCGCCCCCGCCGCGGTGACAATGACGACAGCGGTGACGGCGGCGTGCGTGACGGCGGCATGCGTGACAGCGGGGTGGGCGGGCGGGTAGCGGGCGGGGTGGCCGCGGGTCAGCGCGCGAGGATGCTCAGGATCTCACTGGCCGAACGTCCCCGCGCCGCGAGGGGATAGACGGTGATGGCCAGCCGGATGAGGTTGTCACCCCGGCGGCTGACGCCCGCGGCCGGGACGGGCCAGACCCGGTCCGTCGGGCCGGTCGCCTCCCAGGCGGCCTTGATTGCGGCGAGTGGGCCGGTGACGTCGCCGCGCCGCCAGGCGTCGGCGGCCCGGGCGGCGACGTCGATGACACCGGGACCGGCCGTGGCGACCGCGACCGCCGCCTCGGGACCCGCGGTCAGGATCCACGGCACGAGTCCCGGTGTCGGCTCGATCCGCTGCAGCAGCGAGATCATCGCCTGCGACCGGGGCCCGGTGACAATGGTCGCCGCCGACGCCCCGTGCCGCGCGACCACGTCCACGGCGCCCGGATGTGCCTGTTCGACGTCGGCCAGGGCCCGGCGCACCGCGGGTTCCAGGTCGAGCGAGGCGAGTGTCGCCAGCACGGCCACGGGTATCCGGGCGAGCAGCCCCCCGAGCGGCGCGAGCACCGGCCGGTCGGCCTCGGGTACCCGGCCGAGACACGCGGCCGCGGCAGCGGCCTCGGTCACCGATATGCCGTGCTCCAGAGCCAGGCCGACCACGGCGACCGGGTCGTCCGTGGTGGCGGCGACGGCCAGATCCACCTCGGCCGCGCCCGCGGGCAGCAGGTCGGCGACCGCCAACAACCAGGCCCGGGCGGGCGGGTCCAACGCGCCCAGCGCCGACACCAGGCGCGGCGCCCCGTGCAGCGCGGCGGCCACCCGCACCAGGCGGGCACCGCAGGTCGCGGCGACGGTAGCCGGGTCGAGCGCGACCAGCGACGCGACCTCCGCCGCGAAGGACGCGGACGAACCGGCAACCCGACCGGACGAACCGGATGAACCGGATGAACCCGTGGTGGCCGGCCCCGCCGGACCGGTGGTGAGGGGTCCCGTGGGGTCCGACTCGCCCCGGGCCGCGCGCGCCGCTTCGACGAGCAGCCGGGGCAGCGGCATCGTGCCCCAGTGGGCGGCCAGATAGGGCGCGGAGACACCCTCCAGCGAGGGGGGGGCGGAGGGCGCCCCGCGGCGCAGGACGCCCTCCGCGATCGCGGTGTCGAGCACGTCGGCCACGTCCTGTCCGGACATCCGGGCGAGCCGGACCAGCCAGTCGCGCGCCGCCCCGATCAGGCTGGCCCTGTTCAGGGTCTCGGCGAGCGGATGGATGCCCCAACGCCGGGACAGGTACAGCCCGACGACGTCGTCGTCTAACAGGGCCACCGCCCACGCCGACATGCCCGGCCTGCCGAGCAGGTTCTCCTGGAAGGCGGTCTCAATCACCGTCGACGGGTCCGCCGCGACAAGCTCGGCGAACTGCGTGGTCCAGACGATGTCCTCGACGGCGAGGCATCGGACGATCTTCAGCAGGGTGTCGAGCGGCAGGACGCCCCACCGGGATCGCGCGAACGCGACGACGCGCGGATCGGCCCACCAGACGGGATCGGGCGGCGGGTCGGCCTGGTGCAGGCCCGCCGTGACGGCCTCGTCGACGAGGTCGCCCGGATTCGCGCCGAGCGCGGCGCCGAAGGAGCGCAGCCACTCCAGGTCGCCGTCCACCAGGACCCGGACCGTCGCCATGATGTCCCGCAGCGACCGTTCGTCCCAGCGTGCGGCGACGTAACCGGCGATCAGCGGCGGCAGCGCCGCGTCCGTCGGCGAGGCCTCGCCAAGGACGCCCTCCGCGACGGCCCGGTCGATCGCGCTGGAAACCGGGACCGCGGCGGCGTCGGCTACCGCGCGCAGCCAGCCGACACTCGACCGCGTCAGGTCCCGGGCCACGTCGAGCAACGCCACCAACGGCACCGCGGTCCACCGTTCGGTGAGGTAGGAGGCGACGTCCGCATGGGACCAGTCGGATGGTGACGGTGGCCGCGCCTGGCCGAGCAGGCGCTGGGCGAGTGCCGCGTCGACCACCTCCGACACGGACACCCCGACCGTGACGGCCACCGAGCGGATCCAGAGCAGGTCACCCGCGGCCAGCACCCGCCCGAGCTCGATCAGCTCGGCCAGGCTCGTCGTCTCCCACCGTTCGGCAAGGCACCTGGCGATGTCGGGGTCCCACCGCGACGGCGGCACCGGACCCGGTCCGGCCAGGAGGTTCTCCTCGATCGCCCGGTCCCGCACCTCGTCGGCAGCCAGCCCGCCGGCGGCCGCGAGGGCCGCGCACCAGTCCGGTATCCAGTCCGGGTCACGGGCGACGACCAGGGTGTCGGCGAATGCGGCCCGCGGGTCCGCGACCGGGGCCGACACGTCCTCGGCGGAGGCAGTCGCGCCCTCCTCCACGCCGCCCTCCACGCCGCCGTCCACACCGCCGTCCACACCGCCGTCCACACCGCCGTCGAGCACGAACCGGCGGACCTCGTCCTCGGTGAGTCCGGGCACCGCATCGGCGCCGGCCCGCGCGAGCAGCTCGATCCGGTGGACGATGCCGCTGCCGGGCCGCCCACTCACCGGGCTGGTTCCCCCCCGCAGCACCTCGGGCGTCACCCGGGCACGTTCCGTGAGTTCCCGGATCAGATCGACGGGCAGCAGCGGCGCGCACCGCACCACCGCCGGCGCCGCGCCGGCGACCGCGAGCGAGACGACCGCGTCGCGGTCAAGTCGGGGTGCCCGGGCCAGCACCTGCCCGGTCGCGGCCACCCGTTCGAGGGCCTCGGTCAGCTCGGTCAGGCCGACCGCGGTGATCTGCCAGACGTCACCCCAGCAACCGGTGAGGACACCGATCGCGGGCAGCGTCTCGGCGAGCAGCATCCGGCGGGTCTCCGGCCGGATCCGCTCCCGCCTGACCAGCCGCATTACGTCGATGACGATCCGGCGCTCGGCCGGCAGCGGCCGCAGGACCGCCGCGAGCTCGTCGAGCATCTTCGCGCTGTCCCGGGCCGCCAGGACGCTCTGCTGCTCGGCGAGCTCCGCGGTGACCGTGACAATCAGGTCCGGCCGCCCGGCGAACGCCCGACCGATCTCCTGCAGCATCGTCATGACTGCGCTACGCCCACCGCGTTGCGGGCTGCCGGTGTCGGCCGCGAGGGCACTCTCGTCCGGGTTCACCAGCAGGTGCGCGAAGGCCGCGGCGAACAGCCGCCGGGCCGCGCTCTGCCCCGCCGTCGCTCCGATGCGCCTGCGCAGCCCCTGCAACGAGACGTCATCGACCAGCGGCAGGTCCCGCCAGGCGCGCGGAGCGTGGGCTTGGCCGTCCTCGTCGAGCAGCGGCAGCGCGAACTCCACCGGCTGGCCGGCGCTCGCCAGAACCTTCGGTTCGGTCAGAGCCGCCGGGTCGACACCGAAGGCGATGATCCGGGCCGGATCGGGCACCGCGCCGTCCGGTGCCCGATGCGCGGACCGCAGGCGTCGCAGCGCAACCAGGGTCCGGGCGAGGTCGTCGGGCGGGCAGAGCAGCCAGCCGGAACCGCCGAGCAGGCCGGCCAGCGGGCTGGACAGGTCCGCGGCCTCGAAGGCGGCCACGCCGACCGCCGCCCGCCCGGACTGTAGGCTCGCCGCGAGGCGCACCGGCTCCGGGTTGACCCGGCGCTCGGCTGTCATGACCTCCGTCCCCGTCGGCGCGAACACTCCCCGCAGGCCCTTGGGATCGCCACGCGGGGTGAGCGTCTCGTCGAAACGGCGCACCGTCACCGGGCGCTGCTCACCGGCCTGCAGGACGGTGGTGAGATCGACGTCGAACCCGGTGCCGGAGCGCGGCACGAACACCCGGACGCCGTACCTGAGCTTCATCACGACGAACCGGGGGTCGACCCGGTCGACCGTGCCCAGGTACGTCCCGCCGACCAGGCCCCGCTCGAAGCGGGGGTTGCGGTCGCCGAACCCGCCACGGGCCGCGGTGTCGTGATGGTAGGCGATGATGACGTCGGAGGCGGCGAGATCTTCGGTGATCTTCGCGCGCCGCGCCGCGGCGGCCAGCGTCGTGAGCTCCTCCCGGAGCCGGCCGGGCTGCAGGTCGGCAACCCGGGCGTCGATCCCGCAGCCCCGCAGGTACCGGTCCACCGCCTGCTCGCGCGTCGCCCGCGACCCGCCCGTCACCGCGCCGTAGGCGGTCGGTCGGCGGCCGGTGGACAACCACCCGATCAGCCGGGCCAGCGATCGGGCCTGCGCCGCCCGCCACTCCTCCAGCGGGGCGTCCGGTGCCGGGACGTCGTCGCCGAGCAGTTCCACCGTGTCCTGGCTACGTTCGGACGCGGGCGGGATCACCCCCCGGGCCGGCGCGTACCCGTGGCGGCCATACCCGACCAGCCGCAGCGATCCCCGGCAGTGCACGAGATGATCCGGGCTGAGTTCGACGGGAACGACGCCGAGCTGGGTCGCGGCGTCGTCGAGCAGCGCGCCGAGCGGGGCGAGCATGTCCATGACGTCCGCGGGGGCAACGAACTCGCCGTTCGCGAGCTGCGCGGCCATGCTGTCGTCGCCGCGTTGCCGCTCGAGCGGGTCGGTGAGCGGGCCGGCCGCCCAGCTCGTGATGTAACCCGTGGGCGCCTCGTAGCCCGTGGGCACCCCGTCGGGGCCGTCGACGATGTCGAGCAGCAGGGGGGTCAGCGGGTTGCCGAGCGAGAGCAGCTCCATGCCGACCCGTAGCGTCGACGGGCCGCCCGCGCCGGCCGTACGCAGGGCGCCGAAGCCCAGCCCGGCGAGGCTGACCAGGCGTACCCGGCAGTCGGCCCCGGCGCCGCGGATCCGCCGGGGCATCTCCCGCCAGGTCCGGCCGCTGCGGCCCACGACCGCCGGACGCTGGTCCGCCACTTCCGCCACTTCCGCCACTTCCGCCGGCGGCGCGCCCGGCGCGGACCGCGCGCCTGCGGTCCGCGCCGGGCGGTGTCCCCGCTGCGCCTGCGCGGCACCGTCGGCGGGTCCGGCGGGGAGCGGCTCGGGGTCCGCGAAGTCGTCGAAGTCGTCGAAGTCGTCCGCGCCGGCGGGGCCCGCGGNGCCGCCCGGGTACCCGCCACCACCCGAAGACGCCGCGCTCCCCGAATACCCGCCACCACCCGAAGACGCCGCGCCGGTCGATCCCGTCCGACCGCCCTGGAAGGCCCTGCCGTTCGAGCCCGCTCCGCGGTCCGGGGCCGCCCCCGGGTTCGACTTCGATTCGCCGTCGGGCTGGCTCCCCCACGCGCTCCGGTTCCACCAGCTCACGGTTGCGGCTCCTCATCCGACAGGACCTCGCGGGCGACCAGCGCGGTACGCACCGCGGCGATCTCCGCGCGTAGCACGGTGGCGGTGCCGAGCCGGAAACGCGGATCGGCGGGCAGGCAGTCGGTGATCAAGCGGATCAGCATGGGGTGCACGCGACGGGCCGCGAGCTCACCCCGCAGCTGCCGCAGCTTCTCGTCCCGCGCCTCGGCATCAGCCCGGGAACCGGCGGCGTCCGCGGCCGACCTGGCCTCGGTCGCCCCGCCGAGCCAGTCATCCGGGCGGTCACCGGTCAGCGCGAACAGCAGGGTGGCCGCCAGGCAGTGCAGGTCGTACTGCGGGCTGAGCGGCTCGGCTCCCGGCGGGGCGTAGCCCGGGGTCGCGGTGGTGGGCATGACCTTGGCCGACGGCTCGACGATCGCCGCCGTCGACAGGTCGACGAGCGAGTACCGGGGTGGGTCACCAGCGACGAGGATGTTCTCCGGCTTGACGTCGCCGTGGACCCAGTACCCCCTGATCCGTTCCTCGTGCTGGTAGAGCCGCTGCGGTCGGATCGTGTGCATCGCCTCCAGCGTGGCGCTGATCTGGTCGGCCAGCTCGACGACCTGGCGGGCGCTGAGCGGGCCGGACTCGGTGACCCGGGAGTCAAGCGTGGTGGGCACCATCTGCCCGATGTCACCGATGAACTGCATGACGATGAACGCCTCACGGTTGTACCGCTCGACCTCCCGCTCGTTGCCCCCGGTCACGAGCGCGTTATGGTCGTGCCGGGTCGGCGAGGGCCCGTAGACGACGTCCACCAGGGCCGGCACCCCGTGGGTGATCTCGCCGAGCGCCGCCTGCACGGCGACCGCGTCCTCGACGTCGATCGAGCGCTTCTCGTACTGGGTCCTGGCGTACTCGGGATTGATGTCGTGGTCGCGGCCGCCCCACCATGCGCCCTTGACGACGACCAGGGCGTTGCTCCACTCGTCCCGGGCGAGCTCGACGTAACCTTGGCCGCCCTCGGCGAGATGACGCACGCAGCGGTACCGGCCACGGCCCCAGGTGCGCGGCACCGACGCGAAGGACGCCCCGTAACGCAACCGTTCGACGATCTCCAAATCAGAGGCGACCGTACTCACCGGCCACCTCCGGGTACCCCACCGCCGCCAGGTCCGCCGTTCCCGAGCACCCCGCCGGCCGGCCAGGGTCCCGTCACATGCACTTCCAGACCCACGACGTCGCGGACCAGCCAGACCGGCTCCTCGCCGTCCCACCTCTCGGCGACGCCCGGCGTCAGCCGCCGGGCACCCACCCACGAGCCGTTCGTCGACAGGTCGGTGAGCGTCACCGTCCCGTCGCGCTCGTTGCCGACCATCAGATGGCGCCGCGAGACCCGGCCGGCGGCGTCGATCTGCAGCCGGTCGCAGACGTCGACGACGATCAGGTCGTCCGCCGTCCGCTGCACGGCGTTCGGTTGCCGTCCCAGCACAATGCGTTCACCGGGTCCCACGTTCGGGGTGTCGAACGACGAGCCGTCGCCGCGCCGGACGGTCAGCCGCCAGCCTGTTCCGCCCGGCCGCCCGGCCGCCCTGGTTGCCTCGGCCGCCCTGGTTGCCTCGGCCGCCCCAGCCGTCCCAGCCGCGTTGACCCGGCCGACCCGCACGAGCGACCCGGCCAGGTGGAGCGGGACGTCGAAACGCCACTCCCGGGGCAGGTCACGCACCAGCCGGTCGTCGCCCAGACTGGTGCCGTTGTGGGAGCGGTCGACCACCATCGCCGTGCCGGCAGCCGTGAGGGTGATCTCCACGTGCCGGGTGCTGATGTAGTCGTAACTGCTACCGAGCCCGGCCGTGACGTCGACGAGCTGCTCCGAGCCGAGGTTGTGGTCGGGATGGCGCCCAAGGACGACCGTGGTGCCCACCTCCAACGTCACGAGACGATGGGTGCCGCCACCCTCGATCCTCAGCACGACCGGACCCGCCACCACCCTGGCATCCCACCCGGCGCCGGACGGCACGGGCAGGCCGACGATGGTCGGCGCCCCCACGGTGCCCGAGGGCGGGATGTAGGCGGGAGCATCGAAGATCGTGGCGTCGTCCGCGAGCGCGTCCCCGAGCGCGTCCGCCAGGGTCCTGCGACTTCCCTCCCCGGGTTCGCCATGGCCCGCCTGCCGGTCCGGGGCATCCAGGTCCAGGGGCTCGGTCGCTCCCCGGGGGGCCGGCGCGTCCCGCGGCGCGGGGGGCATGGGCGACGCCGAGGGCACAGGCGACGCCGCGCCCGAGGCGTCCCCGACCGCCTGCCCAGTATCCGTCTCGATCTCCTGGACCGGGCGTCGACACAGCGGACAGACCAGCCGGGCGCCCTGGCCGCGCCCCGCCACGCGCATCGGTGGCGACACGAGCGGCCCCAGCCGGGCGTTCACGCAGTCGGGGGTCACGCAGCGATAGGCGTTGGCGCGGGCAGCGGCGACGACCTCCGGTCGCCCCCGCAGGCCCGACGCCTTCACCTCGTCCTGCCGCGCGGCCCGCTCCCAGGTGACGGTGTCGATCCGGTTCATCGCCCGGCGGACCAGTTTCACGTTCTCGCCCGCCGGGGCGGCGGGTAGCACCTTCCATCCGAAGAAGGTCGAGGCGTCGCCCTGGATCCACGCGTGGGCGTCGATGTTGCGTTTGCCGTAGAAGTTGTCCTTGCTGACGACCTTCCCCCCGACGGCCCTCGCCTCCTCCAGCAGGATGTCGTCGGCCTCGGCCGCCCAGGCCAGAGCGCCGTCACGGTAGTACCGCTGCAGCGGAGCGAGGTCGTCAAGCAGGCCGCGCAGGCTGTTGTCGGCCACATAGCGAAAGGTCGCGTCGGCGCCGAAGGCACGGCGGGCGGCGGCCTCCACGGCGAACAGCCGCGCGGTCACGCCGCACCGGCGCGGGCAGCGTGCGCCGTGCGCGCAGCCGAGACCGATCTGCGCGAAGCTGCCCGGCGAACCGTCCCGGGTGATGTTACTGACGTCGAACAGCACCGTCGTCGAGGACATGGGACTCCTACCGATTGTCAGCTGTTGCCGAGGACGTCGTCGAGACGCCGACGGGACGCCGCCCCGCCGTGTTGCCGGCCGGACACGGGGTCCGCCTCGACGAGATCACGGGTCCGGGTCCTGGTGCGGGTCGCCCGGACCCGGGCTCCCGACACCGCGTCGGCCGGCGCGACACCCTGGCCGAGGGCCCGTAGCGTCGCGTTGTAGTGGTCGGCCAGATCGTCGAATCCGCGGTCCGCCGCCCACAGCGCCGCGTTCCGGAACAGCTCGGTGACGCTCTCCCGGGAATGGGCGAAGCTGGCCCGCTTCGCAATCTCCTCGTCGAACTCCGCGATGCTCTCCTCGTGTTCGAGGGAGGATTCCGCGTCCGGGAAGACATCCGCCTCGACGGTGGCCCGGAAGCGCTGCGCGGCGTGCGGGTCGGCCCGGCTGTCCACAGCCAGCCGCCGTCCACCGGCGACCACCCCGCCGCGGGCCTGAAGAATCGTGTGCGCGCCGAGCGGTGTGTCCGGAGCGCGCAACCGGAGCAGGAAGACCGGACGGTCCTCGCCGGTGCTCACGGCGGGTAGCGGCAGCCGCAGCTCGGTGCCGCGCGAGGTCGGTGGCGGCACCTTCATGAGGTGACGCTGCGGTTTGATCCGCCGCAGCGCCTCCACCGTCCAGCCGGGTCGGATCAGGACCCGCAGCTCACCGCGCCCCGCGGCCGCGCCGACCACCGGTTCGATCAGCGACGAGACGATCGCGTCGATCCGGTCGACGTCCTCGGCCGCCGCCCAGACGTGCTGCGTCTGGCCGCACACCCCGACCATCTCGGCGAGCACCTCGTCCCGGGCGTCGACGCCGATGCCCAGCGCGTCCGTCCCGATGCCCTGGTCGCCGAGCCCGGCGACGATGTGGGCGAGCTGCTCGGGCTGCCAGCGGCCGATGTTGGCCTCACCGTCGGTGATGAGCAGGACCCGGTAGACGTCCGCGTCCGGCGCCTGCGCGAGCAGCTCCCGCCCGGCGACGGCGAGCGCGTCGCCGATGTTGGTGTAGGAGTCCGCGTCGCTGTTCGTGGGGCCGTCAACGGCCGGCAGGCGGTCGGGCCGACGTCCGGCGCTGATCACTCGCGCCTCGCGGGCGAAGCGCACCAGCACGAGCGGGCAGCCGTCGGGCAGCAGGCCGTGCACGCGTTCCAGAACCCGCTGCGCGAGCTCCCACTTGCTGACCGCGTCCGGCGCCGCCGGATGCAGCATCGACAGGGATGCGTCGACCGCGACGGCGACCGCCACCTCCCGCCGGCCCCGCGGCGGATCGGCCACGCTGATCGTCAGCCGGAGCACCCCACCCGGCTTCGTGACACCCCGGTCCATCCGGCCCTCGACGCCGAGCCGGTCCCTGTCGTTCATCGGTTTCCTTTCTCCCCGTGAATGCGCGGCTCCCCGTGAATGCGCGGCTCCCCGTGAATGCGCGGCTCCCCGTGAATGCGCGGCTCCCCGTGAATGCGCGTGCCGGTGCCGCGGGACTCGCCGACGCCGGTGAGCATCGCCCGCTGGCGCGGTCTGGTCCGGGTGGCGACCACCTTCTCCCGGGCGGAGCGGATCGCGATCACCGCGACGGTGGCGTTGTCGTGCCCACCGAGGTCCTCCGCCCGACGGCAGAGCAACGAGGCCAGTTCGGCGGGGGTGCGGGCGACCGAGGCGAGGTCCTCCAGCACGTCGCAGAACCTCCAGTCGGCCACGCCCGGAATGTCCTCGGCGGTGTCGACGCCCGCCTCGCACGCCCCGTCGGTGGCGAGGATCAGCAGGTCGCCGTCGGCGAGCTGCACCCTTCTGGTCGCCACCGCGGTCGCGCCGCGCTGCGCCGTCCGGACGCTCTCGGTCACGATGCCGCGCTCCTCGGGTGTGGGAGCCTGGCCGGCGACGATCGCCTCGGCGACCACGCTGTGCTCGCTGGACAGCCGGGTGGCCACGAAGCCGTCGCCGCAGCGGCGCAGCAGGTAGGCACGGCAGTCCCCGACGGTCGCGATGTCGGCGCGACCGCGGGAGATCGAGGCGAGCACCGCCACCGCGGCGGCCCGGCGGCTCAGCGGCGCGGGCGGCGGCGGCAGCGCGACGTCCAGCAGCAGCCGCTCCGGTTCGGTCTCGCCGTCCTTCCACCGCCGACGGAATGCCGCGAGCAGCGCCCGCGCCGCCCACCGTCCCGAACCGTCACCGGGACCGGTAATGCCGTCGAGCACCGCGCAGGCGGTGGTCGTGCCGTCCGACGGGTCCTCGACCTTCGCCCAGCCGACCGCGTCCTCGTTGTCGCCTTCCGGGTTGCCGCCCGCCTTGCGCCAGCCCGTCACGCTCTCGCACGCGACGACGGTCGTCAGCCGCTCGTTGCGCGCGGGGAAGACGAAGGGTGCGATCCTCGACGCCAGCGCACCGGCTCCGGTCGCCCGGCGACCATGCTCGGGATGTAGGCAGGCCCGCAGCGCGGCGTCGGCGCCGGGCGGCCACTCGCCGGCGGCAAGCCCGGCCATCGCCAGCATCGAGGCGTCCCGGTTGCTCCACTCGCCGGTCAGCGCCTTGAACAGCACCACGGCGAACAGGCGAAGGTCACGGGCGGGACCACGCTCCCCCGCCGGAGTGACGAACCAGGGGTCGACGGGGTCGTGCCTGCCCGCGTCCAGCAGATCGCAGACGGCCAGAGTGAGGCTCTGCCCGGTCCACCTGAAGCTCCACGGCGCGAGAAGCCCCACGCCCTGCTGATGGAACGGTTCGAGGCTGCGGCCGATCTCGACGAAGGCGCGCAGCAGTGCGGCCGCGGAGATCGCGGGAGCATCGGCGGAATGGCTGTCGAGCAGATCAACCAGCGGCAGTCCCGGAAGTTCCGGCCAGCTCAGCTCGACCCGCACCGGCATGATCAGTCCGGCGCTCGCCGTGGGCAGGGCGACGCGGGGTGGGGCATGGCGTAAGGAGACCGCGCCGGCCCCCGCGTCCGCGGCGGCGTCGAACTCGTCGAAGTCGACCTCGTCGAGACCGGCAGGGTCGTCAAGACCGGCAGGGTCGGGAACGGCGTCTTCAGGACGTGTGTCGTCGAGACCGGCAGGGTCGTCAAGACCGGCAGGGTCGTCAAGACCGGCAGGGTCGTCGAGACCGACGTCCTCGGGAACCGCGTCGTCAGGAACGGCGTCGTCAGGAACGGCGTCGTCAGGACGTGCGTCGTCGAACGGGAACGGCTGATCCGAGTCACCGGGCTCCACCGACTCGGCGGTCACGTCGAACGGACCCGGGTCCTCCGCCTCGTCCAGCGCGTCTGGCACGTCTGGCACGTCTGGCACGTCCAACTCTTCGGCTTCGCCGAGCAGCTCGGCACCCTCAAGTGCATCCGGACCCGACGACCCGGCCAGACCACCGGATCCGCCCGGGTCGTCGGGTCCGGTGGGGTCTTCCAGCTCGTCGCTGTCGTCCTGCCCGGCCGCCGGCGCGTCCGGGCCTCCGAGCTCGTTCGCCTCCTGCGCTCCGGGTGAACCGGTCACCGCCCCGAAAGGATCGATCCCGGCGACGCCACCATCGCTGGCGCGCGGGCCGTCCAGGACACCGCCCGGGACATCGGAGGAGTCCCCGCCCACGACCCCTGTGATCACCGCCGGAACCGGGTCGCCTGGCGAAACCACAGGTCCGTCCGGGCCGGTCAACGGTGCTTCCCGATCACATCTGCCGGGGCGTGGGATGCGGACATCCCGACGCTACCGTCCGAATCATCCAGATGATCAGCGTCCATGGTCGTGGCAACGGCGACGTGCACGACGGTCCCCCCTTCCTCCCGCAAGATCGCGAAAGATCTGCAGTATGCCTGTCCGCGCGATATGACGGTATCGCTCGGCCTCGTCAGGTAAAGGACAGCCATAACCGACATCTATCGGTCTGGTCGTCATCGGCGGCATCTGCGACGGTCGGTGGCAACGGCCCACTACCTTCCGGAGGCACCGTGTCCGAGTTCAACTCCCGCCGCGCTCAGCGTCAGGTCCCGGCCAGGCGGAGCAACCCACTGCAGAAACTTGCCCGTGACCGGGCCCGGCAGGCCCGCCGACGCACTCGGCGCGATCAGCCGCTGCCGGATTACCTCGCCCGCTACGCGTCCGGACCGGACGGACATCCCCGATCGGCATCGACTACGATGGGCAAGCCGCGACCGAGCGGGAATTCCCTCAAGCACCTGCGGCCGGTTCCGTGGACGTCGCTGGGACCCGCGACGGTCCTCGATGCCCGCGTCGACTTCTCGGACTGTGCCGGCTACAAGCGGCGCCCGGTGGTCGCGGTGCGGGTGGAGAACGGCGTCATCCTGGCCTTCCCGATTACCACTCAGGTACGTCGGCTCAGCTGGGTTTGCGGACGCCTGCTCGCCTTCCCACGGGAGGCCGGTCTGCGCGAAGCCCAATCCGCGATCCTGTGGCGCCCGGTGGCAATCGAACGCTCCGATGTGATCCGGGTTCTCGGTCGTCTCATCGGCTCCGACCTCGAAGAGTTTCAGATTCACGCACGGGCGGTGCGCGGGGTCGACGGCAGCGACGCCTGACCCACGCCGGTATCCGGGCACGGACGAGATCGCCGGGGAAGCAACGACCGGAGGGGCCGGAACGACCCTGCGGAAGGATACCGTTACACTCGCTCGCCATGCGGCTGCGGTTCCTCGTCGACGATCGGGTCGAATTCGACCAGCGGCTGCGCCGTTCCGACCAGCTGTGCGTCGGTGCCGCCCCGGACGACGTCTGCGACGATGCCGCGTCGCACCGGCATCTGTCCGCCAGCCCGCCGGACCGGAAACTCTCCCGCCGGGCCGCCCGCCTGTCCGCCGCGCCGGGCGGCGGCTGGAATGTGGAAATCGCGAACCTGAACCAGGCCGATGTCCGGAACTGGGGACAGCCGACGTATCCCGTCGAGCAGGGCGGGCTGGTGTCGGTGACCGACCGGCCGACCGCGGTCTGGCTGCGCGGCACTCCGCAGCGCAGCTACCTGCTGTTATGCGAGCCGGAGCCGACCGGCGTCCGCCGGATTGCCCGCGATCGTCGAGTGACGGAGAGCAACGAGGTCGATCGCCTCTCCGAGAAGGAGACCGAGGCGATCCGCGTGGTCTTCGAACAGCATCTACGGTGGCCGCCCCTGCGTAACCCGGATCCACGTCCCAAGAAATCCGCCGCCGACCGGCTGGGGATCAAGCAGACCTCGCTCAACGACCGGTTGGCGGGCGCGCTGGAGAAGGCGAGACGGGTCGGCTACCAACCACCGGGCGGGCAGGTCGCCCCGACCCGCGACGCCGACTGGGTGTACTGGCTCGTCGGCATCGGTGCGCTGGACTTCGAGATGCACGCGGGAATCGGCTAACCGTCCCGATCATCGAACGGCGGCTGGCCGATCGAGCGAACCCGAGTCAGACAGACCCGAGCCAGACGGACCCGGGGGCGGCGCCGGACGAACGCGCACCCCGCCGGGTCGTTCCCCCTCGCCCGCGTCCTAACTCTCTACGCCTGCGCCTCTACGCCGGTGTTCTTCCCGTCCGCGCTTTCTCCCGATCCACGTGCTCCGCCGATCGACGCGCCCGTATGACTCGTCACTACCGATCCGGATATTCCTCGTCGGACGCCTCGGCTCCACTCGGCGTTGTCGAGATTTCCCGGGCGCATCGCATGAGCCGAAGATTTGTCTCCTGCTCGGCGAGCCCCCGATCACCCGATCGGGGGCTCGCCGACCCCGCGAGACGCGACCATGGAGATATGGTGATCTCGGTGGAGCGGCGGGTAGCGGTGGCGGCGGGTCCGGAACATCTGGAACTGCACGTCGAAGAGCTACGGCCAGAGGGTTTCCCACTCGACGATCCCCCGCCGGAGATTCCCTGGTCACCGGCTCCCCCGCCCCCGGGCCACCTTCGGGCGGACGGCCGTCCCCCGAACGAGGCACGGGCCCCGAACGAGACGCGGATCACGGACAGGACACAGATCGCGGACAGGACACAGATCGCGGACGAGACACGGACCATGACGTCGGACGACAGGCCGGCGACGATCCGCGGCGGGGGTGGCGACATCCCGGTCCTGCTGCTCCACGGGATCGCCGGCAGCACGGCGGACTGGGCCGCGGTGGTTCCGGAGCTCGCCACGTCCCGCCGTGTGATCGCCTACGACCAGCGAGGGCATGGCGCGAGTGGCTGGGCCACGACGGGCCGAGCGGGTTACAGCTTTGATCAGCTGGTGGCGGACCTCGCGACGGTGGTCGACGTGCTCGGGCTGCCCGCCGTCCACCTGATCGGCCACTCGATGGGCGGGGTGGTGGCGCTGCGCTACACGCTCAACCATCCGGGACGGGTGCGGTCCCTGGTTCTCGCTGACACCGCGGCCGCTCCCGCCACGGGCACGGGCGGGATCACGAAGCGGGTCGTGTCCGTCCTGCTGGCAGGGGCGGCGGCGATCGCGACGGCCGTCCACGCCGGCCGGAACCGCGCGGTGGCGGGGCTCGGCCGGATGGATCCGAACGCGATCGTCGCGCTCTGGCGGGACCTGAGCAGCTATCCGTCCCTCACGGACCGGTTGGGCGAGATCCGCGCCCCGACCACCGTCATCGTCGGTGAACGGGACTTCAGTCTTCGTGACGCCGCCGAGACGCTCGCCCGATCCGTGCCGGACGCCCATCTCGCGGTGATCGCCGGTGCCGACCACAATCCACACGCGAGCCGCCCGATCGCCTGGCTGACCGCCGTGGAGGATCACCTCACCCGCGCCGACCAAATAGCCACCGATCTCATCCGCTGATGTCGGGCCATGCCGGCCGACCGGTTGACTTCGAGTGCGCTCCCACCGCTATGGTCGGCGCGAGGCTGGCTTCCTCCCTCGTCCGCAGGTGGGGGATTCCCGGACCTCGCGGGCCGGGTTCCTGCTTCTTTTCCCGACGGGAGGTCCCGACGGATGCGTCACCGACTACCGTCGGTTCGGTCTCCCTCCATCTCCACAGGATCTTCACCGGCGAGTACGGCTCGTCTTCTATCCGGTCTGATGCGAAAGGGGGTGAGCGGCGTTTCCTCCTCCGCGTGGACGCGGAGGTTTCCACGCCGCGCATACCATGAAGTACCGCAAACTCGCCCGGACCGGCGTCGAGGTCAGCACCCAGTGTCTCGGCGCCATGATGTTCGGCGCGTTCGGCAACACCGACCACGACGAATGCGAACGCATCATCCATCGGGCCCTCGACGCCGGCATCAACTTCCTCGACACCGCCGACATCTACTCTCAGGGTGAGAGCGAGGAGATCGTCGGCCGGGCCATCAAGACCCGCCGCGACGACGTCGTCCTTGCCACGAAGTGCTTCAGCCCCATGGGCGACGAGCGCAACTCCCGCGGCGGCTCGCGGCGCTGGATCATCCGCGCCGTCGAGGATAGCCTGCGCCGCCTCGGCACCGACTACATCGACCTCTACCAGGTCCACCGCCACGACTGGGACACCGACCTCGAGGACACCCTCGGCGCCCTGTCCGACCTCGTCCACGCCGGCAAGGTCCGCTACCTCGGCTCCTCCTCCTTCCCCGCCGACTGGATCGTCGAAGCCCAGTGGGCCGCCCGGCGCCGTAACAGCGAACGGTTCGTCTGCGAACAGCCCCAGTACTCCATCTTCGCCCGCTCCATCGAAGAAGCCGTCCTGCCCGCCGCCCAACGCCACACCATCGGCATCATCCCCTGGAGCCCGCTGGCCGGCGGCTGGCTCACCGGCAAGTACCGGCGCGGCGAGCAGGCTCCGGCCGGATCGCGCTACTCGTCACAGGGCTTGCTCGGCCGCCGCCAGGGTCAGGCACTCTCCGAGGACCCGCACGCACCCGCCCGCTTCACCGCGGTGGAGGAGCTGACCACCCTCGCCAAGCAGGCCGGCGTGTCCCTCACCCACCTCGCGCTGGCCTTCGTCGACAGCCACCCCGCCGTCACCTCAACCATCATCGGGCCCAAGACGCTCACTCAGCTCGATGACGTCCTCCTGGCGGCCGAGATCACCCTCGACCAGGCGACACTCGACGCGATCGACGAGATCGTCACCCCCGGCACCGACATCGCCGGCACCAACCACCACAGCGGTAACCCGGCACTGCGGCCGAGTTGCCGGCGTCGGACGGCCCACTGACGGACGAACCACTGACCAGCCTGACCATGCCCACCCCCGACCAGCCACGTTTCTCGACTCACGGCACCGCCAAGCCGGTCGGCGCCGCGGCATCTCCGGAGGCAGACAAGCCGTCTTCCGGATCCTGAGACGATGCGCTACAGTCGCCCGAGTCAGGTAACATAAGGGGGGTTCAACATGAGTGTCATCGTCGCCGTGACCCTGAAAGTCGATCCAGCCGCTCTTCAGCAGCTGTTCGCATCGAAGGCAGACATCTTCACATCCATCGCCGAGCGGGCACAAAAGGTAGGAGCCTTGCACCATCGTTTCCTTGCCGGCCACGGGCAGGTCATCATCCTCGATGAATGGGATTCCACGGAGGCGTTCCAGGAGTTCTTCACCAATCAGCCTGAGATAGCCGCCCTCATGCGGGATGCCGGCGTCGAGGGACCCCCGGAGATTCAGGTCTGGCAGCCGATCGAAGGCGCGCCCGACACCTTCTGAGCGGGCGCGCGGGACACGGGCGGGGGATGGCTACGGCTCCCCGTATCCGCGCCGCGGAACGGACCGGTACCCCCGCCCGGAATCGTCATCACCAGAGTTCATGATGATATCTTTGAGAACACTCGAAGCGGTCAGGTGTTCCGAGTGCGCAGCAGCATGTGAAGTTCGTTGTTCCAGTCGATGCCGTTGCTCTCCCGCCCCGCTGGAACCTGTCCGTGGCAGTCGGCGAGAAAGGCGGTGACCTTCGACTTCGCCAGCTCGAGATCGGCATGCCCCGACGGGCTGGACAGGGACACCGTGATCACCGTCTGCCCCTTGGATCTCGTCGGCCGGATGCGCACGTCGCCGGTCCCGGCGGGAACCTCGATCCCTTCGGCCAGCAGCGCGCGGGCGAAGATCCAGGTGATGGCCTCTTCACCGGGACGTAGGATCAACTCAACGGCGAAGGGATCAGCCGGGTCATAACGGAGTGTGCCGGGGATCGCCTCTCGCTCCCCCTCCTCCGTGACGTAGTCAACGGATAGATCGCGCGCCACGACATGCGCGGGCGTCGAGCTGTGACGGAGCATCGCTGCCTCCCAACACGGTCGGATTCGACACTGTTCAGCATCGCGCCCGGCGACGCCCGGTTTGGCCACCCGACGGGCCTCTCTGGACGGGCGGATCAACCCGGCACGGCTAGGCCGGTCGGCATAGCCGGCGAGTGAACGCAACGTCACGGTTCCATCGCTATTTTGTCGCGGTTTCGGCATGGTTGCGGCGACCCCACGTCGAGAGATTCCGGCCGAGTCCGCCGACGGGTGCGGCGATGACCTCGTCACTGGCCCGACGGGTGTCGACGCTGGCCGTCGTACCGGTGGGAGGGAGTCGGCCCAGACCGTCAGGACCATCCGCCCCCACCGGCCGGCCCGTCGTCAACTCAGCCGCAGGGAGCCCGGTAGCCCATATCCCTGAAGGCAGTGCTCCATTCACCGGCGGTGATCCGGTTCGCCGGATCGGCGCACGCGGTGTCCGCGAGCCGGCCGGGCTCGGCGTCCCACAGCCGCAATGTCCCGTCGTGACCAGCCGAGACGACGACGCCCGTGCCGGAGACGAAGGCGATCGCGCTGATCGGCTGGGTGTGCCCGTGCCACTGGGTCAGCAGGATCGGCGTGTCCAGACGGGAGATGTCGGTCAGCCGGACCGTCTCGTCATCGCCGGCGGAGGCGACGACGTCGGCACCCGGCTCGAAGGCCACGCTCTGGATCCCGCCCAGCGAGCCGGTGGCGACGCCACGGGCGGGATTGTCCGGATACCGCACCTCCCACAGGCGCACCGTGGCGTCGACGCCGCCGGAGACCAGAACGCCTCCGTCGCCGGTGAAGACCACGGACCGCACCCCACGGCTGTGCCCGCGCAGGATTCCACCCGCGGTCGGCCGCGCCGCGTCCCGGATGTTCCACAGATGGACGGTGCCGTCCTCACCAGCGAACGCGAGCAGGGTGCCGTTAGGCGCGAAGGCCATCGAGCGCACTCCCCCGGTCTGACCGTCCGCCCGGACGCGCTGCTTCGGACGCGCCGGGTCCGTGACGTCCCACAGCGCGACGATGCCGTCCGCACTCGCGGACCCGAGAGTGTTGCTGTCCGGGCTGAAGGCCACCGACTGCACCGCGTCGGTGTGGGCCTGGATGGTTGACCATCGGACCATCTGGTCGGGGTCGTGCAGGTTCCACAGTCGGATCGTGCCGTCGGAATGGCCCGCGGCGAGCAGGCCACCGTCCCGGTTGAACGCCAGCGACTCGATCCAGCTGCGGCTCGGCACCGAGACGGAGGTGCGCCGGACCAGCTCGGTCCGACCGACGACTTCCCATAACGTGACCGTTCCGTTGTTGCTCCCCGCCGCGATCCAGTGCCCGTCCGGGCTCACCGCGAGCGCCAGCAGGGCACCGGTCCCGACGGGGATGGTGGTCGGGGTGATCCCGGCACCGAACAGCGCGATCATCGCGCTCCGGGTCCTGGCCGAGTGCGGCTCGGCGCGGTAGGCCGCGAGCGCGAGCCGGCGAGCGAGTCCCGTGTCGCCGTCCTGGAGGAGCAGCGCCCGCTCGGCGACCGCCTCAGGCACGCTCATCTCGGTCCGCGAGCCCCCGCCCCTGGTGGACACGATGGCGACCGTCGTCACGAGCACGGTGACGGCGGCCACCAGGGCAACGATGATCAGCGGACGTCGGTTGCGGGCCCGGTCGCCCGGTGGCGCGGCGGACGAGGACCTCCGCGACGACGAGGACGACCGCTGAGACGAGGACGACCGCTGAGACGAGGACGACGAGGACGACGGGGACGCTCCTCGCCCGGGGTCCTGGCTGTGTTCGTCCTCGGTCCAGACCGTCACCAGAGCATCGGCGAAGTCCCGGGACCGGGACGACGAGCCTGCGCCCGGCCGCCAGCGGGCATCCGGCCCGGACGGTGACGCCTCGCTCCCCGACGAGGACGACCCGAGCCCGGGAGAAGAGGTCGGGCCCGGAACCGACGACGGGCCCGGAACCGACGACGGGCCGGACCGGGCTGGTGCCCCGGGAATGCCCGGCCCCGGGAACGAGATCAGGTTCGCCGGCGGCGGGGGTCCGATCGGCTGATGGCCGGTGACGGGCGTGATCGGACCCGCGAGGTCGGCGTCGCTCGCCGACGTTCCGGAGGCGCCGCCGGGGGACGTGTTCAGCGGCCGGATCAGCGCGGTCACCTCGGACAGGGACAGCCCCTTGACCGCCATCGGGGCTTCGACACGTAGGTCCAGAAGGCGCGCGTAGAGCTTCTCGGCGGTGGGTCGCTCCGCCGCTGCCTTGCGCATCGCATCGGAGACCAGGGGCCGCAGGCTGTCCTCGAAGCCGTCAAGCGTCGGAGGATCGTTGACCGTCCGGTACAGCACGCTGGGAGCGGGGCCGTTACCGAACGGGTAACGACCGGTCCCGGCGAAGATGAGGACACCGCCCCAGGCGAACACGTCCGCCGCCGAGGTGACCTGCTCGCCCAGGGCCTGTTCCGGCGCCATGAACGCCGGCGTCCCGAGCTGGCGATCCCCGCTGAGTACCGTCGCGGAGTCCAGGGCGCGCGCGATACCGAAATCGATCACCTTCGGCCCGAGCCGGGACAGCAGGATGTTGGACGGCTTCAGATCCCGGTGCACGAGTCCGGCCCGGTGGATCGCCATCAGCGCGGTGGTCATGCTCACCGCCAGCTGATGAAGCTCCGCCGGGGTCAACGGGCCGCGCGTGCCAACCGCCTCGGACAGCGTCGGCCCGTCGACGTACTCGGTCACCAGATAAGGCGGATCGGCGGTGATGTCGACGTCGAGGACCGCCGCGGTGCAGAAACGAGCGACCCGCCGGGCGTTGTCGGCCTCCTGCTTGAGCCGGCTGCGGAACTCGGCCAACCGGGCGAGATCCGCCCGGATCAGTTTGACCGCGACCAGACCACCGGCGGCGTTCTCCCCCAGGTAGACGGTCCCCATCCCACCCGCGCCGAGACGCCGCACCAGCCGGTAGGGACCGACCTCGGTCGGTTCGGAGGCAGCACGATCCGCGGGTCCGTCCGCGGGTCCGTCCGCGGGTCCACTCCGGCCGGGTGGGTGGGACATTAGCTGATCACTCCCGCCCGAGGTTGTCGAGGTTGTCGAGGATCCCGAGGTTGTCGGTCAGCAGGCCACCCGCGCCTGGCAACGCCCGGTAATGCCCGGCGGCGCCTGGCACCTAGCGACGCTGCGACCTGGCACGCCGACGTCCACGGGCCGCCATCTGGTAGTGCACGGCCAGGAATGACAGCGCCAGGAAGAGCGGAAGCAGCACCGACGAAGGCGAAGCGCTGGTGTCCGCGGAGACCAGCACCATGTCTATACCGGCGGAGAGGTTAGCTCCGCAGGCGGCGGTGACCGGACGGTAACCCGGCCGGAAGCTGGCGAACTGGACCACGGTCTCGAACGTGCCGTCCTGGTCGGCGACGGTCCGTCCGACCAGCTCGCCGCCCGCGGTGAGCACGGCCTGCGACCCGGGTCTGCAGCCGGCACCCCGGGCGAACAGCGTATCTCCGGCCGTCACGGCGCTCCGGTCGAACAACAGCTCACCGGGACGTGCCTCGCGTGCCACCGGCTCCCCCACATCCGGCTTCCCCACATCCGGCTCGGACACGCCGGGCTCGGACACGCCGGGCTCGGACACGGGTGTGCATACGCCCAGCACGCGCACCGTCCCCTTCGGGCAGCGGGACGGGGTGGGTGCCGCGCACTGCTCGTCCAGCGGAACCGCGAGGCCGCCGGGGCAGAGCCGGCGCCCGGCGGGGCAGTCGAGCGTCGCCGCGCGCACGGAACCGTCCCAGCAGACGACCGGGACCGGCGGGGATGGCCGCGGCGGCGGGCAGGCTTCGCCCACGGCGACGCCGACCACCGACCCAGGGCAGGCCTTCTGCGGCAGGGGGCACTGGTCGGCCGATCGGCGCACGGAGCCGTCCGGACAGGTAACCGAGGTCTCCTTCTCCCCCTTGGAGCCCGGCTTGGTGGAGTCGGTGACCGGGGACGAGGTGATGGGAGGTGGCGTGGTCTTCGTGCCCTCCGTGGGGCAGGGCGTCCCATCGACCAGGCCGAGCGGCAACGCGGGGGCGGGCGTCGCGCAGTGCCGGGGATCGCCGTCAGCACATCCCCTGTCTGTCCCCATCCCTGTACCCGTCCCCGGCGTTGACGTCGACGCCGGCCCGGAGGTGCACCGGGGTTGCGGGCAGGCACCGTTCGGCGGTGATGACGCCGCCGCGTCGGCCGATCGAGGCGTGCTCGGTGGGCAGGTCGGACCGTGCTGGTCGCAGGGGCCACCCGCATTGCGCGTGGCTGCGGCCGGGCAGGTCGGCGAACTGGACGTGCAGCGCCCACCAGCGTCCGTCGTCGTCCCCGACGGGCAGCTCGTCGCACTCGGATCGGAGTGGGGAGACGGGGTACCGCTGGGGGTCTCCGGGTTCGGCGCCGGATTCGGGATGGGAGGCCGGGACGGGGAGGTGGACGGCAGCGGAGACGTGGACGGGGGGATGGACCGGGTCGGGGACGGCAGCGGGGACGGGGACGCGGATGGCAGCGGGGACGGGGATGCGGACCGGGTCGGGGCTGGGGACGGGGACGGCAGCGGGGACGGGGGGATGGACCGGGACGGGGAGATGGACTCCGACGACGTGCCGGTCGACGTCCCGGGACTGACCATCGCCGTGGCGACGCCGGCCCCGCTGACCAAGAAAAACACAACGACAAACACCGTCGATACCAGACCGCGCGACGGCCGTGGCACGAATCGACCAGATACTCGCTGGCCAGACACCAGAGCGCCCCCCCGGGTGCGGCTGGCAACACGCCCGTTGCCGGCGGCCTGCCCCGGACCGGCGGAGACAACGTGATGCACGTTAGGCGGAAGTCCCGCCCTACGACGATCGATAGGATAACAGTCGCGTTGCCGGTCATCCGGGCCACGGGGGGAAGCGGTGAATGTCAGATTGCCGACGGAGAAGTCGGCGCGGGAAAGTATTTTCGTCGCCGTTTGCCTGACGGCGTGCCTGAGTTGGCTCATGTTACCCATGGCGTCTCCGGTCCATGCGGCGGACGGCGGCGGGGTGGAACTCGGCGTCACCGTCGACGGTCAGCCCCTCGGTGAGGACAACGTGGTCCTCGAAGCCAGTGCGGTCGCCCGCGTGGTGGTCAGCGTGCAGAACCTGACCCGGTCGAATGTCCCCGTCGACTCGGTACGGCTGAGCGGAACCGTGCTCGGCCTCACCTTCTTCGACTACGACACCCGGGTGCGCACAACCATCCCGGCCCGCGGATCGGCGAACTGGACCGTCGACCTGGATGTGCGCGACCTCGACGGTCGGGCCACCGGATTGATGCCGGTGGAGGTGGCGATCCGGGGCGCGGACCTGCACACAGTGGCCAGGGTAGCGGGAACCGCCGACATCCACGGATCGCTGTTGTCCATCTACGGGCTGTTCGGCCTCGGGCTTGTCGTCCTGATGGGGCTGCTCTGGGCCGTCGCGTTGCTCCCGCTCGGTCGCCATGCGGTGCCGGCCACCTGGTGGCAGCGCGGCCTGCGGTTCGTGCCCGCCGGCTGCGGGGTCGGCCTGTTCGTCATCTTCGCACTTTCAGCCACCCGGCTGCTGTCGCCCGGCATCCCCAGTGATTTCGGCATCACCATCACGGCGACCGCCGTCTGCTTCGGGCTCGGAGCCCTGCTGCCCCAACTGGTCCCGACGACGAGGCGCGGCTGACCCCACCGGCCGTCCACGGCCTACGCGACCGCCTCGTGGTGCCCTCGGCGTGATGCGACGCGACGCGCCGGAGCCGCTTAGAGGACGACGTCACGACGTCAGGGCACCATCGCAGTCGACCGGCGGACCTTCCGAGGAGACCACGTGACCGATCACCTGCGAACCTCGACCGCGGGCCCCGCCCGCCCCGGCCTTCTCGAGGGTCGACGGGCCGCGCATCGGCGCGGTGGGCGCCGGGCTGCCGCGGTCATGGCGACGGGCACGGTGATCCTCGCCTTCACCGCCGCGTGCGGCGGCACAACCACCCCGACGCCACGGCCCACGCCGACCACGCCCGCTTCGGTGTCGGCCAAGCCGTCCCCGACCGGTCCGTTGACGAGCGCGGGAACCGCGGGCGCGACGAAGGTGACGGTCACCGAGACCGAGTTCGTGATCAAACTTTCCCGGAACACGTTCACCCCGGGCATCTACACCTTCGTCACCCAGAATGCCGGGCACGTGACGCACGCGCTGAGGATCGAGGGGCCCGGCCTGCACGAGGCCACGACGAAAGACCTCGCACCGGGTGAGTCCGAGGACCTCACCGTGACTCTGCAGCCGGGTACCTACGAGCTGGACTGCCCGGTCGACAACCACGAGTCGCTGGGGATGAAACTCGACATCACGGTGTCCTGAGCCGTCCGCACCATCTGGGTGGAGTCGGCTGAGGCCCACGTCAGCGCGCCGCTCACCGGCCCGCGCCCGCGACGTTCCGCGCCTCGCGGCCGCAGGCGGGGCGTGTCATTCATTGACAAGCCGACTACAGATCGACACCATCCGGCTTCAGTTAGTAAT
The DNA here is from genome assembly GCF_000685765.2 of Frankia sp. BMG5.23. Classification (NCBI taxonomy): domain Bacteria; kingdom Bacillati; phylum Actinomycetota; class Actinomycetes; order Frankiales; family Frankiaceae; genus Frankia; species Frankia sp. BMG5.23. The sequence continues at coordinate 9,728 of NZ_JDWE01000035.1, read as the reverse complement.
CAATTGACGGGGTGCCAGCCGGTCCTCCGTCCAGCCATCCCGACCCGATCCGGCGCCAGGATCCTGGCGACCGAACCCGTGCGACCGAACCCGTGCGACGGCGCCCCGGCGGCCACGACGACGGTCGGGAAGGCCTGACCAGGGAGGTCGGCCGTGCCGAACAACCGGAGAACATTCGTCCACCTAGCGGTCATGGCCGCAGCCGCCGCACCGTTGTCCCTCACCGGGCTTCCCCCGGCCCTGGCGGCGCCGGTTCCAGAACCACGACCTGACCCACGCCAGACGACGCCGGCCGGGGTCGGCATTCCCGGACCGGGCAGTCCCGGCTCGCTGACCAGTGGCAACAGCCGCGGACTCTACGTTGGTCACTGGGACAGCGGCGCGTACAGCACCACGGGCTTCCTTTGGCGCGACGGCACCGTGCATGTCCTCAACGGCAGCACAGAGCCGAAGGCGGTGACCGAGGACGGCTTGGTCATCGGCGATTTCGTCAGCCACTACGACCGGCAGGCGTTCCGGCTGGAACACGGAACCTCCCAGCCCCAGGGTCTGGGCTACCTCGGCGGCACCCACACGGCCGGCGGCTACAGCAGCGCCGCGGTGGCGGTCAACCGCGCCGGGGTCATCGTCGGCACCAGCACCACCAACGCCGGTACGTTCCATGCCTTCCGGTGGGCGGACAACCACCTGCAGGACCTGGGTACGCTCGGCGGCCCGAGCAGCTCCGCCGTCGCGGTCACCAGCGCCGGGGCCATCGCCGGCAGCAGTAACACCGCCGCCGGCCCGTCCCACGCCTTCCGCTGGTGGAGAGGCACCCTGCACGACCTGGGTACCCTCGGCGGCCCGTCAAGCACCGCGGTGGCCGCGAACGACGCCGGGCAGATCGTGGGCTACAGCGACACGGCCGACGGGCACACCCACGCCTTCCTCTGGGAACGCGGTCGTCTGATCGACCTCGGTACGCCGCCCGGCGACACCGAATCCTGGGCGATCGGGATCAACAACGCCGGCCAGGTCCTCGTCCTGAGCCGCGGCTCGTCGAACCATGCATTCGTCTGGTGGCACGGCCAGCGCGCGACCATCAGCGTGCCCAGCGGCGACTTTGGGGTGACCGCCATCAACGACCGGGGAACCGTCGCCGGCACGGCGAACGGGCACGCGTTCCGTTGGCGCGACGGCCGTTTCACCGATCTCGGCACGCTGGGCGGGCCGTACAGCGACGCGAACGCCATCACCCCCGCCGACGTCGTCCTCGGTTCCTCGGACCCGGCCGACTCCCCGATTCCGCTCGCGACCTTCTGGCCGGCCCCCGGCCGCTGACGCGGCGGCTGTCCGGTCAGCACAGCACATTGAACACCGTGAGCATGATCTAGTCGGTAAACAGGAGAGCACCACGTCGAACTCGTCGTCAGGGAACGGGAGGTCAGCCGCGTCCGTCTCCGTTCGCTCCAGGCTCAGTCCGCTCACTCCAGGCCCAGTCCAGGCCCGGTCCAGGCCCAGTCCGTGACGCGACCCGCGAGGCGTTTTCGGTCAGGATGGACGATGTCGGACGGAGGAGACCCCGCCGGCACGGCGGACCGCCGGCACCAGCACGGACGACCCGACGGAGGATCATCATGAGCGAGTCCGGAGACATCGCGGTACAGACCCTGCCCGGCCACGTCGCCGTCGTCGAGGTCTGCCGTCCGCCGCACAACTTCTTCGACGTGCGCCTGATCCAGACCCTCGCCGACATCTACGACAAGCTCGGCGCCGACTCCGACGTCCGTGCCGTCGTGCTGTGCTCCCAGGGCAGGAACTTCTGCGCCGGAGCCGACTTCTCCGGCGCGAGTGCGGCCGAGGCGATCTCGGCGGACGAGGGGGCGCCGGCCCTCTACCGCGAGGCGCTACGGCTGTTCGCCTCCCCGATACCGGTCGTGGCCGCGGTGCAGGGCAGCGCGGTCGGCGGCGGGCTGGGGCTCGCGCTGTCCGCGGACTTCCGGGTCGCAAGCCCGGACAGCCGCTTCGCGGCGAACTTCTCCCGGATCGGGCTGCACCAGGGCTTCGGCATCTCGGTGACCCTGCCGGCGGTCGTCGGCCGGCAGAAGGCGCTCGACCTGCTCTACACCGGTCGCCGGGTTGGTGGGCAGGAGGCGTTCGACATCGGCCTCGCCGACCGGCTCGTGCCGAACGCCGAGCTGCGGGAGGCCGCGGTGGCGCTGGCCGGTGAGGTCACCGCCGCCGCGCCGCTGGCCGTGCGCAGCATCCGGGAGACGATGTGGGCGGATCTCGTCCCCGTCATCCGGGCGGCCACCGAGCGGGAAACCGCCGAGCAGGCCAGACTGCGGGCCACCGAGGACTTCGCCGAGGGGGTGCGCGCCTCGACGGAGCGCCGCGCGCCCCGTTTCACCGGCCGCTGAGTGGTCCGGGCGTGCCGGTCCTCGGGGATTTCGGGCGGGCGGGACGAGCCAGCGGTCAGGCCTGGCCGCGGGCCGCCGCCTCAGCCGGTGAGGAACCGCCCGCCCAGATAGGCCTCGGCCAGCTCGCAACTGTCCCGGGCGTACTCGGAGGCGCTCGGCACCGCGTCCGAGTGCGGATGGGTGCCCAGCCAGGCCACCAGGAGCAGCCGGCGCAACAGGACGAAGGTAGGGATCATCGCTACGTCGTCCGCGGTGAGCGGGCGCTGGCGCTGGTAGGCGGCCAGCCAGGCGGCCACCAGGTCGCCGGCCTCGTCGAGGTGCTCGATGAAGGACAGCGACGCGGCGAGATCCCAGAGGTACCAGCCGAAGCCGCAGTCGTCGAAATCGATCACGCAGACGTCCCCGGTGGACGCATCCCGGGGTACCAGGAGGTTCGCCAGCCGCATGTCGGCGTGGACGAGCCCGAACCGGTCCGGCCCGGTGCCGAAGGCGGCCAGGCGTGCCTCGATGTCGGCCGCGGCCCGGCTCAGCAGGCCCAACGCCGCGCGGCCGTCCCCCCGCGGGCCGTCCCCCGGCGGGCCGGGGCCGTCGGCCAGCGCGGTGACCAAGCCCTCCGACCAGCTCCCCCACCGGCCGGCGTCGCCGAGCATGCTCCGCCAGGTCCACTCGAAGCGGGCGAAGGTAGTCGGGCGGGACCACTCCCGCGCGTGCCGGTGCAGCCGCGCGGTGATGTCCCCGAGCTGCCCGAACGCGCCGCGCAGGGACATGGGGTCCGTCGGTTCCGGTGAACGTCCGTCGACCCATTCGAACAACACGGCGTGCCGCTCGGCACCATCCGGCCCAGCGGGATCCAGCCCAGCGGGATCCGGCGAGGCGGCACTCGGCGGGAGGGTTCCGGTCGCGGCCACGGTCGCCACGGGCCCACCCGCCCTCGTCGGCACGACCGGCGGCGTCACGACCACGCCGTCGGCGCGCAGGGCAGCCACCCACGCCAGCTCCCCGTGAATCTCGACGAGAGTGTGGTACCCGGGCCGGTGCAGCCGCAACGCCCAACGCCGGCCGGTCGCCGGGTCGTCCACGCGGTAAGTGACGTTCTCCGAGACATGCAGCAGGCTCGCCCGCGGCGACGGGCCGAGATCATAGGCGGCGAGGACGTCACCGAGGACGCCATCCAGCCCCACCAGCCCGTCGACGGAGGTCGTGCTCACCGTACGACCACCGGTCCGGGCGAGATGGCGTCCCCGTGGGAGGACGTGACCCCGCGTACCGCTCCGGCCTGCTTGAACCCTTGCCTGAACCCTGTTTCACCAGGGGAAATGGTCCGCATCCATCTTGTTTGCCGGAGTCGGCGGGCCGCCGTCAAGGAACCGGGCCCGGCCGCACCCACCGTCGAAACCCACCATCGAAGAACCACCGCCACGGCAAGAGCACGGCTACGGCAAGAGCACGGCTACGGCAAGAGCGACGACGCGCCCCAGCCTGCCGGGGCCGAACTGCGCGCGCAGCTCACAGCGGCCGACGTCGTGCTGTTCCGCACCCCGCAGTACGCAGGCGCGCTACCTGGAAGCTTCAAGAACTGGAAGCTTCAAGAACCTGATCGACTGGACGATCGGCGGCGGGGAGCTCTACGGTAAGTCCGCTGCCTGGGTCAACGTGGCCGCCCCGAGCCGGGGGAGGGGTGCCCGGGCCGAGCTGGGGACGGTGCTGGACCAGGTGGCTGCCAACGTCAGCGCGTCGGCCTGCGCGTCGTTGCCCGTGGCAAGGGAGGCCATCGGTCCGGACGGCACGGTGAGCGACCCACGGGTGCGTGCCGGACTCGCCGAGGTTCCGCGGGCCGTCGTGCACCACCTCGGCCTGGCAGACACGGCAGACACGGCAGATGTCGCGGACACGGCAGATGTCGCGGCGGGGTGAGCCCATCGCGGCCCACCGGCGACCGACCCGGACGGCCGACCACCGATGGACCCGCGTGTGGGACACCGATCTTCCCTCCCTTGCGCCCTGCGCGGCGTCTCACCCGGACAGGTGACCCGCCGCGGCCGGACACGTCAGTTCGGGATGGGCTGGCAGTTGGGTTGCGGGACGGGTGGGTAGGGAGGGCAGGGTGTGCCGGGCGGCTGGCAGCCCGCGCCGGTGGTGAGCAGACCGAGCGTGACGGCGGCTCCGATGGTCACCAGAATGCGACGGACACCGACAGCTCGCCCGGTTCTTCTCTTAACGGGTCGACGCATATTTGAACCTCTCTCGCGTCTCTCACGTGTTCTCCGATCCGCTATTCCCTACCAGAACTTCCCCACTCAATGACAACGGCGCGCCGAGCCCTTCGATTCCGTTTCACGTTTACGTATTCCCGTCCGGATTATCGGGCCGCGCATCGGGCGGGCAGCCGGGCCGGTGAGAACCCGATGCGGTTGACACCGGAACGCCCCTGCCCGTCCAACCATCGATGACAACATTCACAAGATGGGAGAACCGATACATCTGTGTCGAACCGGCGCAAGTCCGGGCGGCGGTCACGCCTGCCGTTGACCGCTATTGACCGCCGTTGACCGCCGTTGACCGCCGTTGACCGCCATCCGGGAGGACCATTCCAGTTACCGACCATTGCCCGACAGCACGGGCCGGATGACCGACTGCGTCCACATTCACCGGGGGTGCCCGCAAGGGGTATCCGCATACCCCGGATGGGCTCATGCTTCCGGTCCGGTGGAGATGTTCCCGTAGGACCTGACCACTCAGCGTACCGGGCCCCTAGTATCCTCGGGCCGGGATGACAGATTTCTGGAAATACAGCGCGGAGGAAACCATGCTCCCCTCACCGGGCAGGTCGGTGTGCCGCCCGCACCTCGATCTGGTGCCCGTCCTTACCGACGACTCCGGGGCTATGGGGGATGCGGCGCAATCCGTTTCGGCCCGTACCCGGCACCCGTCCCGCCGCGCCGTATCCATCATGGTCACCGCAATACTGCTCATTCTGTTCTCAGCGTTGCCTGCCGGCGCCATGATCCGCCGTTCGACGTATCATCCACTCCCGGTGATCAACGTTTCGTACGAGACCGGCGCGGTGAGCGGCGTCGGGCGGCAGACCGACCTGACAATCACTGACAAAGGACCGGGGATCCTGCACGTCCAGTCAATCTCGGTGGACGGTGAGCGCCTCCTGGATCAGAACTCCCACCTCCGGATCGCGCCGGGGCACAGCTACATGTTCACTTTCGGCTGGGCCGGTGGTCCCGGGGGTGGTCCGGACGGGCCGACGGTCGTCATCGACAGCGATGCGCCTACCAGCCCCACCGTCCTCCACATCGGCTATCAGTGAGGCCGCACCGGCAACGACGGCGAGGCCCGGGGTACCGGCGACCGTCCGCGGTACCGGCGACCGTCCGGAGGGCGCCGATGCCGTTCGCCGGCGCCACCGGTGCGCTCGCAATCCGGACGGATCGGGAACGGGCGACCGTGGTCTCGGATGTCTGCTACCGGCAGACCGGGCGACCGTGCCCGTTCGGCGCGCATAAGAATGGAGGGGATGACACCACGATCGTTCGTTGACCATCTTGCGGATCTGGACTTGCCGGCGCTGGCCGCTCTGCTCCGCTCGCGTCCGGACGTGCTGATCGAGCCGGTACCCCGCGGTTTCGGGCAGCTCGCGCAGCGGCTGGAAAGCCCGGATTCGCTGGCGGCGGCGCTGTGGGAGCTGAACCGCGACACGCTCCGGGTCGGCCAGGCGGCGGCGCTGCTGGGGGAGTCCGCGACGGTGCCCCGGATGGCCGAGCTGTTGGGCGCGTTACCGGACGCGGTGCGCGCCGGGGTGGACGATCTGTGCGCCCGCGGCCTCGCCTGGACCGACACGGTGGTCCGACTCCCGGAGCCGCTGCACAACCACTGGGTCGAGGAGATCAGCTCCGCCCGCCCGGTCGCAAAGATCGCCCGCAACGTCCTGGTCGAGGATCTGCGTAAGGCGGTCACGGCGCTCGGGGCTCCGGCCGAAAACCTGCGCAAGACCGAGCTGGTCGCGCGGCTCACCGAACTCATGTCCGATGCCCGCCGCATCGCGACGATCATCGCTTCCCTGCCCGCCCCGGCGCGGCAGCAACTCGATGACCTGCGCCTGGCCACGGCCGGCGGCTACTTCCCCTACATGTTCCCCTACACGCCCTTCGAGGAGATCCATGACCGCAGGGCAGCCACGCGGTCCATCAGGCAGCTGATCACCGCGGGGCTGGTGCTGGGCGTCGGCAACCGGCCGGAGCTCCCCCGTGAGGTCGCGGTCGCCGCCTGGCTGGCCAGGCAGGACCTGGGGCTCACCGGGCCGCCGGACATTCCCCGGCCGGAGGTGAACGAGGCCGCCGTCCGGTCGAGCTCCCAGGCGGCCGCCCAGGGCGCTATCCGCGCCGTGACCGCCCTGCTCGACGAGGCCGCCGCCGCCCCCGTCGTGGCGCTCAAGCGAGGAGGCGTCGGTGGGCGGGAACGGGCCCGGCTGGCGAAGCGGCTGTCGACACCGTTGGCCGAGCTGCCGCTGTGGATCGACCTGGTCGCGGCCGCCGGCCTGCTGGCCTTCACCGAAGGCGGCTACGCACCGAGCCCGCGGTTCCAGGAGTGGCGGGAGGAGTCGCCAAGCCATCAGTGGGCGACGCTGGCGGCGGCGTGGCACGCTCTGGAGCACGCGCCGACGAGCCGCGAGGGTGCCGACGAGAAGGACGTCCCGCCGCCCCTGCCCATCGGGTCGGGGGCGGGCCAGATTCGCCGGGTGCTGATCCGCGCGGCGGCCGGCGGGCGGTCGGTGCGGCTCACGGCTGAGAACCTCGACTGGTTCTTCCCCCTGCACGGCTACGACGCCGCCACCTGCAAGATCAAGGTGGCGGCGTCGATCCGCGAGGCCGAGCTGCTCGGGGTGTTCGCCCTCGACGTCCTGTCCGAGCCCGGCCAGGCCCTGATCGAGGCCGCGCCGAGCACCACCGACGCGGCGGCTGCCACCGTCGGGCTTATGATCGTCTCGACCGCGGACGAGCTCGCCGCGCAGGTCGCGAGGACGGTGCGGGATCTGGCGGACCGCTGCGCCGAGCTGCTGCCCGCGACGCCGTCCAGCCTGATCCTGCAGTCCGATCTCACCGCGGTCGTGTCCGGCCAGCCCAGCGCGGCGATATCCCAGCTCCTGCGGGCCGCGGCGGTGCCGGAGTCCCGGGGCGCGGCCGGGACCTGGCGGTTCACCTCCGCCAGCGTCCGCGCCGCGATGGACGCCGGATGGTCCGCCACCGAGCTGCTCGAACAGCTACGCGCCATCGCCGACCACGGTCTCCCGCAGCCGCTCGAATACCTCATCGCCGACGTCGCCCGCCGGCACGGACACGTGCGGGTCCGCGGGATGCGCAGCGCCGTCCTCGCCGACGAGCCCACGACCGCCGAGATCCTCCACACCCGGACACTGGCGAAGCTGCACCTCGCCCGGCTCGCCCCCACCGTGCTGGCCAGCCCGGTGGAACTGGACACGGTCCTCGCCGAGCTGCGCCGGACGGGCTTCTACCCCGTCGCCGAGGACGCGACGGGCACCGTCATCGTGACGAGCGGACCGGGGCGGAAGGCGCCGCGGGGGGCCCCGGCACAGCCGTCCCGGGAGTCCCGGGCGTCCCGACCGCACGGAGGGTCCCCCGCCGGTCCGCCGGCGACCCGACGGCGGCTGACGGCCGACGAACTCGCCCAGCGCCTGCGCACCGGCAATGACGACGGTGTCACCCTGCTGACCGACCTGGCCCAGCGGCTCGGCGAGATGAACGGACGGCTAAACGACGCCGAGCTCGCCGTGCTGGCGGACGCGGTGGAACGCCGCAGCGATGTGGTCATCGCCTACCGGGACAAGCAGGGCACCCGGACGGTCCGCCGCATCCAGCCGAACCAGCTCTTCGGCCGGTGGCTGGACTCCTGGTGCCACCTGCGCAACGCCGAGCGCGAGTTCGCCATCGCCAACATCGAGTCCGTCAGTCCCGTCGGCTGACCGGCACCCCCTTCTCCCCGGGCATGACCGGTCAGCCGGGTTCCGCAGGCAGTAGGTCCATGCCGATCAGCTCTCGAATCTGGACCCGTCGGCTCTCACGCCCGGCCAGCCCGGGGCGGGGCCGCCAGGCCCGGGGCGGCTCAGGCGGGTCGACCGAGCTGGCGAGCGAGCCGCGTCTGGTCGAAGTACAGCCGGTTCTCGGTGATCAGGCCGCGCTCGACCCGGTAGACCTCGACGACACGCAGGTTGATCCGACGCCCGGTGGGCGCGAGCTCCGTACCGTCCGGGTCGCGGTAGACGCCGACGTGCGTCGCGGTCAGCGTGTACTCCTCGACCACGATCTCGCCCTGCTCGGCCAGCACGTGGGTATCGACGTCGATCTCACCGAAGGCCGCCAGGAAGGCGGCGCTGTACTCGGCGCCCGCCGCGCGCCCCTTGATCCGCACCCCGCCCGGTGCCTCGACGACCAGATCCTCGTCAAGTAGCGACAGCACCGAGGCCTCGTCACCGAGGTCGAAGGCGTCCAGCGCGCGCTTCACCGTGTCCAGCGCCTCTCCCACGTGACATCCTCCAGGCTTGCCTGCCGCACACACCGCCCAGAGGGCGATCATCCCACCACCGGGCCGGTTCCCGACGGAAAACCGGATGTCCGGGAGGACGTCAGACGCTCGTGGTCGAGCCGGGGCGGATGATCATCAGAACGGTGACGATGACCCAGAGCAGGCTGAACACACCGGCCGCCATCGCGAGACCGCTCGTGCGGGCGCGCGCCGCGGCCGCGTCCATGGCCACCGCGCCACCATCCATGGCCACCGCGCCACCATCCATGGCCACCGCGCCACCATCCTGCGCACGGTCGGGGACGGCCGGGGATCCGGCGACGATCTCGTCGAGGACGTCACGCTGTCCGGGCAGCACCACGATGAGGAGCACGGCGGCGGCTACGGTCGTCAGCACGATCGCGACGATCAACCAGCTCTGCCCAAGAACCGTTGCATGAAAGCGCTTGATAGCGTCCGCTCATGCCGCCTCGCCTCTCGGCGAGGCACCCCCGGTCTGACCGGCCGTGGCCGTGCCGGGTTCCCGCTTCCCAGCCACCCGCCCGCTTGCGCGGGTCTTACGGTCGGCTCCACGGGCGTTTTCCGTCTCCGGTGTACTGGCGGCGACGAGGTGGTGCAGGTTGATCGCGGCGTTGTGGTCGCGGTCGAGTACCAGCCCGCAGGACTGGCAGGTGAANGTGCGCTCGGACAGCGTCAGGCTTGGGTTTCGCCAGCCGCAGCCGGAGCAGGTCTTCGAGCTGGGATACCAGCGGTCGGCGACGACGAGCGTCGATCCGTACC
>NZ_JDWE01000034.1:13447-52603 GCF_000685765.2 Frankia sp. BMG5.23 | reverse complement strand
CATCATCGGTGACAGACAGAACAGACACACCACCCAGGACACATCACCAGCGTCCTCGGTATCAGGAACTACACCCGACGTATCACGAAGAGCCCACAACCCCCCACCAGCANCCCGCGGACACTCCGCCCGACTCCCGCCACAGCCACGACACCGCCACACGGCGGAACCAGCCCCTCCACGCCATCGCCGAATACTTACCGCTACTCAGTGTCTTCCTCTATATGCTGTGGTTTTTTGCTTTCATCCTGTGGCTGTGGCTGCTGTTTGCGGTGATCATGGATGTGTTCCGCAGCCAGGATCTGTCCGGATGGGCGAAGGCCGCCTGGACGGTCGCGATCGTGGTGCTGCCCTGGCTCGGCGTGATCGCCTACCTGATCGTGCGGGGTGGCAGCATGCACGAGCGCAGCCGCGCCGCGGCGCAGCGCGACGAACAGGCCTGGCGCGCCTACCTCCAGGAGGCCGCCGGGACAACGAGCGACGCCGACGAACTCGGCAAGCTCGCGCACCTGCGCGACCGGGGGATCATCAGCGAGGCCGAGTTCGAGCGGGGCAAGACCAAGATCCTGACCTGATCCGCCGGTGCCGTCCCGTGGGCCCGGCCCACGGGACAGGTCTACGGGACAGGTCGTCCACGGACCGTGTCACTGCCAGCCGGGCAGCCGGGAGGCGGCGGCCCGGTCGGCGAGCCACAGGCTGCGGTCGCGGCCGACGGCTCCCGTCGCCGGGATCGTGATCGGTCCCGCTCCGGAGAACGACGCCGCGACCGCATCGGCCTTCTCCTCCCCGGCGACGATCACCCAGACCTCGTGGGCGGACTGAATGGCCGGCAGGGTCAGCGTGACGCGTTCCGGCGGTGGTTTGGGGCAGTCATGCACGGCCACCACCGGTTCGGTCGCGACGACCGCGGGGGAGTCCGGGAACAGCGAGGCGACATGGCCCTCCGGGCCGAGCCCGAGGAGCACCACGTCGAAGCTCGGCACCGCCGATCCGGCGACGGCACGGGTGGCCAGCAGCGCGGTGTACTCCGCCGCGGCGGACTCCGGATCGGTATAGCCGGAGGCCGAGGCCCGTCCCTCGACGTCACCGCCCGCGGTCGGGGCCGCCAGATGGCCCATCGGGAAGATCCGTTTGGGATCCACCGGGATGTGATCGAGCAGCGCCTCCCGCGCCTGCCGCTCGTTGCGGTCGGGCGAGCCGGCCGCGACGAACCGCTCGTCGCCCCACCAGATGTCGACCTTGCCCCAGTCCACCGCGTCGAGAGCCGGGTTCGATCGCACCGCCCGCAGCAGGGCGATGCCGATGCCACCGCCGGTCAGGACGAGTGAGGCCTCCCCGCGGGCCGTCTGGGCGTCCACCAGCCGGGTGATCAGCCGGGCCGCGGCCGCCCTGGCCAGTACCCCGGCGTCACGATGGAGGACGAGCTCCGGCTCGGCCGTCATGCGCCACCCACCGTCCGTTCGTTGTTCGGGGCACTCGTCATCGGGGCGGTGCCCGGGGCCGCGGTGCTGGACGTCACGGTGCCCGACGTCACGGCGCCCGACGTCGCGGCGCCGGCGGCCAACGCGTCCGTGGTGCCCACGGTCTGGTCCATCGGGTCCCGCCAGATGTGCTCTCGGTGCGGCGAGCGTCTGGTCAGGTTCGGCAGGCCGCTCCAGGTACCCAGGGCCTCGGCGTAGACGGCGTCCTCGTCAAGCCGGCGCAGCTCCTCGGCGAGCAGGTCCCCGACGCCCCGGTCGGCCAGAGGCAGTACCCGGTCCGGGTACCCGGTGCGGGAGATCATCGCCGAGCGGGAGTCGGTGCGGGAGACGGCCAGCCGGTCCCCGTCGAGGGCGACGGCGACCGCGGTGATACCGGGCCGGCCGCCCGTCTCGTCGACCGTCACCGGGACGGCGAGCCTGTTCTGGAGCCAGCCGGCGAACAGCTGGGCGCTCGGATCGGCCCGGCCGGCGGTGATGACGGCCGAGTCCGGCCGCTCGCTGACCACCGCGTCGAAGGCGGCGGCGAGCAGGGTGCGCCAGGGCGACAGCCTGGTCCAGGACAGGTCCGTGTCGCCGGGGGCGAAGTCCGCGGCCCGCTGGAACAGGGCCGACAGCGGATCCGGGCTGGCGGTGACGTCGGTGACCCGCCGGTCGGCGAACACGCCGAGCGGGTCGTAGGCGATCCGGGCCGGCGGCTCGTCGTGCCACCAGGTGACCACCGGGGCGTCCGGTGCGAGCAGGGGAAGCACGACCGATTCCGCGTGCAGCGCCAACCGGCCGGACATCCGCATCACGACCGCTTCGCCCGGGCCGAGCCGACCGCCGATCGAGACCTCGGCGTCGAGCCGGGGATGCGGCACGTCGACCTGCCGGCGGACGACGATCAGTAGCCGGCACGGATGGGCCGAGGCCGCCAGCGTCGCCGCGCCCTCGGCGGCGCTGACGTGCTTTTCGTCGACGACGACGACGAGGGTCAGCGCCAGGCCGAAGGCCAGGGCTCCGGCCGCCCGTCGTTCGGCGGCGAGGGCCTTGACCACCTCAGAACCGGTGGTGTCCCACAATGTGGTCACGAGGGGCTCCTAATCCATGGTCATGGCCGCCGCCACCGGCGACCGTCGTGGGCGAGCATCTCGTCGGCGGCAGCCGGACCCCAGGTGCCGGCCCGGTAGCGGTGCGGGGTGGTGCCCGCCCAGTGCCGCTCCAGCGGATCGACGATCCGCCAGGACTCCTCGACCTCCGCGTTGTTCGGGAACAGCGTCGCGTCGCCGAGCAGCACGTCGAGGATCAGCCGTTCGTAGGCCTCCGGCAGCGCCTCGGTGAACGCCTCACCGAACAGGAAGTCCATCGCGACGTCCCGGACCTCCATCGCCGAGCCGGGGACCTTGGAGCCGAACTTGAGCGTGACCCCCTCGTCGGGCTGCACCCGGATGACCAGCTGGTTGTTGCCGAGCTCGGTGGTGGCGGTCTCGTCGAATGGCAGGTGCGGCGCCTTCTTGAAGAAGATGGCGACCTCGGTGACCCGCCGTGGCAGCCGCTTGCCGGTCCGCAGGTAGAACGGCACCCCGGCCCACCGGCGCGTCTCGATGCCGAGGCGCACCGCCGAGAAGGTCTCCGTCCGCGACTGCGCAGGGATGTCCTGTTCGTCGAGGTAGCCCGGGACCCGCTCCCCGGCGAGCCAGCCCTGCTCGTACTGCCCCCTTACCGCGTAGCGAGTGAGGTCCATGGGCAGCGACACCGCGCGGAGCACCTTCAGCTTCTCGGTGCGGATGGTCTCCGCGCCGAAGCTGACCGGCTCCTCCATCGCGGTCAGGGCGAGCAGCTGCAACAGGTGGTTCTGGAGCACGTCCCGAGCGGCGCCCGTCTCGTCGTAGAAGCCGGCCCGGGTGCCGATCCCGACGTCCTCGGCCATGGTGATCTGCACCGAATCGACGAACTGGGAGTTCCAGATCGGTTCGAACAGCGTGTTGGCGAAGCGCAGCGCGAAGAGGTTCTGGACCGTCTCCTTGCCCAGGTAGTGGTCGATGCGGAACACCCCGGACGGGGTGAAGACGTCGTCGACGAGCGCGTTGAGCTGCCGGGCCGACTCCAGGTCGTGACCGAACGGTTTCTCGACGACGACCCGGCGCCAGCCGCCCGAACCCGCGGCCGAGGAGAGCCCGGTGCGCTGCATCTGCTTGAGCACGACCGGGAAGGCCGACGGCGGGATCGACAGGTAGAACGCCGCGTTGCCACGGATACCGTGGGAGTGCTCCAGGCTCTCCAGCGTGCGGGCGAGCCGGTCGAACGCGGCGTCGTCGTCGAAGGACCCTGGCAGGAACCGCACGGAGCCCGCCAGCCGGTCCCAGACCTCTGCACGGAAGGGGGTGCGGGCGCCCTTCTCGGCGGCCTGCCGGGCGAACTCGGCGAAGTCCTCGTCGGGCCAGTCCCGGCGGGCGAACCCGAGCAGGACGAAACCCGGCGGCAGCAGGCCGCGGTGGGCCAGGTCGTAGACGGCGGGGATCAGCTTCTTGCGGGCCAGGTCGCCGGTAGCGCCGAACACCACCAGGGCGCTCGCGTCCGGCAGGCGCGGCAGTCTGCGGTCACGTGGGTCCCGCAGCGGGTTGGTACTCACCGTGGGCGCCACCCGTTCCCCCTTCGTTCTGCTTGTGGTCTCTCCGAGGTTGTTTCACCGGGGACCGTCGGGTGTCCATGAACGACGCTGAGACGATCATCACGGCCGTGGCGACGGCCGTGGCGACCGCCACGGCCACGGCCGGCGCCAGGCCTTACGCGGACGAACCGGCTGATCCCAGGTGCGCCGCGATGGTGTCCAACAGCTGGGTCCACGAGTCCTCGAACTTCTGTACGCCCTGGCTCTCCAGGGTCTCGATCACGTCGTCGAGATCGATTCCGACGGCTGTGAGCTGGGCGAACACCTCGTGGGCCTCCTCGTAGCGGGGGCGGATCGTCTCACCCGTCACCGACCCGTGGTCGGCGAACGCCTCCAGGGTCGCCTCCGGCATCGTGTTGACGGTTCCGGGCGCGATCAGCTCGGTGACGTAGATCGTGTCCGGCAGGGACGGGTCCTTGGTGGAGGTTGACGCCCACAGCGGGCGTTGGGGCTTCGCGCCCGCCGCGGCCAGGGCCGCCCAGCGGGGGGTGGCGAACGCCTTCTCGTACCGCTCGAAGGCCAGCCGGGCGTTGGCGACGGCGGCCCGGCCGCGCAGCGCCTTCGCCTCCGGGGTGCCGATCTTCTCCAGCCGCTGATCGACCTCGGTGTCCACCCGGCTGACGAAGAACGACGCGACCGAGGCCAGGTCGGTGATGTCGCGCCCCGCGGCCAGGGCCTTCTCCAGACCGGTCATGAACGCGTCGATCACGGCGTCGTACCGGTCGAGTCCGAAGATCAGCGTCACGTTCACGCTGATGCCCTGGGCAAGCGTCTCGGTGATTGCCGAGAGGCCGGCCCGGGTGGCGGGAATCTTGATGAACAGGTTGGGCCGGTCGACCAGCCACCACAGGGCACGCGCCTCGGCGAGCGTGCGCTCGGCCTCGTGGGCGAGCCGGGGATCGACCTCCAGGGACACCCGGCCGTCGACGCCGCCGCTGGCGTCGTAGACGCCGCGCAGCACGTCGCAGGCGTCGCGCACGTCGGCGGCCGTGATGGCCCGGACGGCCTCGCCGACGTCCACGCCGCGGATCGCCAGGTCGTGCAGCTGCTCGTCGTACAGGTCGCTCGAACTGATCGCCTTCTGGAAGATGGTCGGGTTGCTCGTCACGCCGACGACGCCGCGGTTCTCGACCAGGTGGGCGAGGTTGCCGGTGCGTAGGCGGTCCCGGCTGATGTCGTCCAGCCAGACCGCCACTCCGGCGGCTGAGAGCTCGGACAGGGGATTGCTCATCGGGCTGACTTCCTCTCCGCGGGCGGTGGCGTCCTCACCATGTCTCCAAGGCCTCCAAGCTGTTCTCGCGCTTCATGGCCGTTCTCGCGCTTCGGATGGGCGCACCCCCTTCAGGGCACTACCCTCTGGGGCCGGCTCCATCCCAGTCTGTTTCCAGTCTGATCCCAGTCTGCGGATCCCCGTGACAGTCGGGTGGCGGTTGGGAGAACAACGCGCACGACGAGTGGAATCCCGGTCCCTGCGGTTCATGCCTGATGCCCGATGCCCGCCGTCCATGCGCCATGCCCACCGTCGCTGTCCGATGCCCCACGCCAGTACATGTCGGTCGCCGCCGCCCGGGGGGCCGCGTGGCGCGGTTGTGAGAGAGGACGCAGGACGGCGGCGGGGGTCCGGGCGCGGTCGACGCGCGTACGCAGCGCCGCGGCGGCTAGACTCCGACACGTCGTAGAACACCGTCCGCTCCGACTTTCGGGGCACCGTCCCGCGTGGGTCGCCCGTCGATCCCGCCGATCGCGAGGTCGCTCTGTCTACCGAGGCCGTCCTTCGTCACCGGCATGTCCCCGCCCGCGGACCGGGGCGGGCGGGCGCCTCCAAGCCAACGACCGCACCGGCGCCGGCGCTCGAGCCGCCCGGTGTCCCCGCACCGGCGCCGGGGGTCGGCGGCCCGCCAGCCCTCGCAGCCGGCCCGCCAGCCCCCGCAGCCGATCCGCCCGCCGACGGGCTCCCGGGCGCCGGGCACGCGACTCGCGGGGGCTGGGCGGCCGTGTCGGCGAAGGCCCGCGGCTATGTCGCCCTAATGAAGCTGCGCGTGGTCGAACTGCTGCTCATCACCACCGTCCCGGTCATGATGCTCGCCGAACGGGGCGTGCCGTCGCTCCGGCTGATCGCCGTGACCCTGGTGGCGGGAACCCTCGCCGCCGGCAGCGCGAACACGATCAACTGTTACGTCGATCGTGACATCGATCAGATGATGGGCCGCACGAAGCGCCGTCCGCTCGTGCGGGCGACCGTCACGCCCACGGAGGCGCTGACCTTCGGCATCGTGATCGGGATCGTCTCGACGCTGCTCTTCGGTTTCCTGGTCAACTGGCCCTCCGCGCTGCTGGCGGACGGGGCGATCGCCTTCTACGTTTTCGTCTACACCCTCGGGCTGAAGCGCCGCACCCCGTCGAACATCGTCATCGGGGGCGCGGCCGGCTGCTTCCCCGTCCTGATCGGATGGTCGGCGGTCACGGGGACCGTCGGCTGGGCCGCGGTGCTGCTGTTCGCCGTCGTCTTCTTCTGGACCCCGCCGCACTTCTGGGCGTTGGCGATGAAGTTCCGCGACGACTACGCCGCGGCGGGCGTCCCCATGCTGCCGGTCGTCGCCTCCGTCCAGGTCGTCACCCGGCGGATGCTGGGCTACGCCTACGCGATGGTCGCCGCCTCGCTCGCGGTCGCTCCCGTCGCCTCCACCGGCCCGGTCTACCTCGTCGCCGCCGTCGCGGTGGGAGCCTGGTTCCTGGTCGAGTCGCACCGGGTCGCCCGCCGGGCCCGGCACGGCGAGGACCCGAGGCCGATGCGCCTGTTCCACATGTCGATCACGTATCTGACCCTGCTGTTCGTGGCGATCGCCGTCACCGCTCTCGTCTGATCTCGCCCGACCCCACCGACCCCGCCCCGTCCTGATCCCGGTGTCACCGGGCGGGACGGGGCGTTGTTTTGCCGGCGGGCCGCCCGCGAAGGGTCTGGGACGGGCCCACCCGTCCTGGCCAGTTGACACCAGTGCGGCGCGTCTACCGGACGGGCACACCCAGACCCGGCGGACCACCGCGGCTGGTCGTGGCCACCACCGACCCGGCGACCCTGCCATCGACCAGCACCTGGTATCTGGCCACCACCCTGCCCCACCCCGACCTGCCCACCGCGGCGGCATCGGCGTTCCCACCCGCCGCCCACAGCGAGATCGACCGCCTGTACGGGCCGCACGGCTGGGTCGAACAAGACTACAAACAGATCACACACGAACTCGGCTGGGCCGACGTCCAGGTCCGCTCCGCCACCGCGATCGCCCGCCACCCGGCCCTGGTGAACTGCGCGTTCAGCCTGTGCTGGCACGACACCCCCGAACACCCACCACCCCACCCGGCGGCAGCCCGCGTCCGGTCCCGACCCGCACACTGCCGTCCTGGCCGGCCAGCCTCCGCCGGGTCCGCGCCCGCCTGATCCCGTTCCGTCTCCCGCGGCAGCGGAGGCGATCGCGTTATTCGGTTCTGGCGACGATCACGTGATGGCCTGGTTTCCGAGTTGTCTGATCAACACGCGCTTACGCAGGAGATCGAAGTTCGCCCGTCCATACATCTGCCTCTTCACCATCTTTAGGAATCGTAATGAAATAACAAATGCATGTTCGGGAGCATCTTAGCAGGTCACAGGGCCGCGAGAGGCTCAAGTTGCACAGGTTATTTCATTCCGCCTACTTACAGTTACGTGGAATCACGGCGCCCTCGACGGGCCCGGAACTGTGCGGCAGGGTGAGCCCGGCGACGACGGCGTCGTAGTCGTTGCGGAGGTGGCGGGCGAACGACGCCAGCGCTGGCAGGTAGGGCCGCGAAGGCGGGCATGGCCACCGGCATCGGCGAGACCTTTCAGCAGGTTGGTGTCGCCATCGGGATCGCCGGCTTCGGCGCGCTGTTTCAGCAGCTGGTGCTGTCGAAGTACGCTGGACCTTCGGCCGTGGGACGGGAAGTTGCCGTCGGCAACATCACCCGGGCTGGCGACGCCGGTCGGGCCGCGTTCGTGCATAGCTTCACCAGCGTCATGGTCGTCTGCGCCATTGTGTGCGCGGTCGGCGCCCTGGTTGCCTTCTTCTTCATCCGGCAGCGGGACCTGCATGAATCGGCGCAGGTGTTGTAGCGGTCGACCCGGTCCCCGGGTCGCTCCACCCCGGGGACCGGTCTGGTTCACGAGACCGCTGCGGTCAGCGCGGCCAGTGACTTGAGCACACCGGCCCGGATCTGGTCATCGGTGACCACGCCCTGGTCGTTGATGGTCGATCTGTGGACGGGGATGTGCATGCAGGCTTCCTCGACGATCATGGCGCCGGTGTAACGCAGCACCTTGCGCAGGGAATCGTGCGCGTCCGCGGCCTTTGTCGTGGACGGCGATACGTTGATCCATGCCGTGGGTTTGTCCCCGATCTCGATCCCACCGACGGTCCAGTCGAGCAGGTTCTTAAAGGAACCCGGCAGTGCGCCCGCGTACTCCGGCGTGCAGATCAGGATCGCAGCGGCCGATGCAATGCGGGCCCGCAGGTCCACTACCGACACAGGCAAAGGATCTTGGTCGTCGTTAGGGTTAAAGTGCGGCAGCTTGGCCATACCGTCGTAGTCGTCCGCAACGAATCCCGGCGGGGTCAATGCTCGCGTGGTGCGTAGCAGCGCCGAGTTGGACGACCCGGCGCGGAGGCTTCCGCATAGCAGAAGAATTTTTTGGGTGGCATCCACACGGCCGATTCTAGCCGCCGACTTTCACCTGGTCCTTCGTTGGGTGTGCCAGAAATGGAAAATTACTCCTGAGTTGGGAAGGTCAGGCTTGTCCAAGCCTCCATCCATCATAATCGAGCTCCAAATCATCGGTCATCCGGCGAGACCCCCGCAACGGCGCTGTTGCATTGTGAGGAGTCGGGGCAGGGCCTCGACAAGATCACATAAGGCTGTGATCGGTTACACTCGGTAGTGGCGCTGGCGCCCGGTCTGGGGGACGGTCTCCAGACCATGCCCAACCCTCCACACTTGTCCGTCGCGTTTCCGTCGCGACGTCGGCCCCTCGGCGGAGGCCGTGCCGCGGCGGGTCGTCGGACGTCGAGCCGGCCGCCGGGACTGTTTCCCGTCTCAGGAACGGGGCGTGGCCGCCGTGGCCAGGGTGTCGGTGGTCTAGGAGCCGATGCCGGCGCCGGTGGGGGCGGTGGTCCCGACCGGCCCGGCGGGCGCGGGGACCTCGGCGCCGGCCGCCGCGAGCGTGGGCGCCGCGTCCGGTGCCGGCCGGGGGTGCCGGGAGCTCAGGGCGAGCCAGAGCCGCAGCGCGGCGACCCACATCACGGTCGCCCCGGTCATGTGCAGGGCGACGAGGAGGGCGGGAACGCCGAGGAAGTACTGAGTGAATCCGATCGCGGCCTGCGCGAGGACGGTCCCGACCAGGGCGAGGGAGGTCCGCCTGGCCTCGTCGGGGGCCTCGGCGACCCGCACCGCGAACGCCATGGCCGCGACGAGCCCGACCAGCAGCATCGCGCCGTCGGCGTGCAGTTGGGAGACGTTGACGAGGTCGAACCCGAAGCGGGCCGGATGGTCGCTGTCACCGCTGTGCGGCCCGGCGCCGGTCACGACCGTGCCGAGGACGAGCACCCCCGCCGAGACGACCACCAGCAGGCGCGCCAGCCACCGCAGCGCGGGACCGACCCCCGGGGTCGGCGCACCCGCGTCCTGGCGGGCCCGGTGGTCCAGCAGGACCGCGTTCCACAGCAGGACCATGGAGAGCAGGAAATGGGCGGCGACGGTCGCCGGGTGCAGCTTCGTCAGGACGGTGATCCCGCCGAGCACGGCCTGCCCGAGGAAACCCACCCAGAGGCCGAAGGACAGCAGTCGAAGATCGCGCCGCCGTCCGCCCCGCAGGCGGAGCGCGACCAGCGGGGTGATCAGCGTCACGAGGCCGACCACCAGGCCGACGACCCGGTTGCCGAACTCGATCGCTCCGTGCAGGGCGTATTCCGAGTGCGGCACGAACGAGCCGTCCCCGCACTGCGGCCAGGTCGGGCAGCCGAGGCCGGAGCCGGTCAGGCGGACCACGCCGCCACTCACCACGATCAGTGACAGCAAGACCACGTTGAGCGTGGTGAGGAGCCGGAAGGCGCGAAGGCTGATCAGCGGCAAACTCCGACGCTCTGTAGAAGCTGGCACGACTGCCATGGTAACGCCCTGTCCGGCACGGGCCGCTCGGATCCTTCTCCGTTGGTCGGATGGTGCCTGCCGGCCGGATGGTGCCTGCCGGCCGGATGGTGCCTGCCGGCCGGATGGTCGCGGTGTCGGCTCTACTCCCAGTCGGCTCTACTCCCAACGGAAGGTGCGGGCGGCGAGCGCCAGACTCGCCACCGCCCAGGCCACGAGCACGATCAGGGGGCGTGCCCCCGGACCGTCGCCCTCTGCCAGGACGGCCCGCAGCCCGTCCGACAGCGCCGCGGTCGGCAGCGCCTCGGCGACCGCCCGCAGCCAGCCGGGAAGCTTCGACAGCGGGAACACCACCCCGCCGATCAGCAGCAGCACCAGGTAGACGCCGTTGGCGGCGGCGAGCGTCGCCTCGGCCCGCAGGGCTCCGGCCATCAGCAGGCCGAGCCCCGAGAACGCGGCTGTGCCCAGGACGAGTAGCGCCAGCACCGCCGGAACCCCGACCGGCCCGCCGGTCGGGTCCCAGCCCAGCGCGAATCCGACCGCCACCAGGAGCACCAGCTGGATGACCTCGACGGCGAGCACCGCCAACGTCTTGCCGGCGAGCAGGACCACGCGCGGCAGCGGGGTCGCCCCGAGGCGTTTGAGTACGCCGTAGGAGCGTTCGAAGCCCGTCGCGATCGCCTGCCCGGTGAAGGCGGTCGACATCACGGCCAGCGCGAGCACCCCGGGGACGAGGAAGTCCACCGGCCGCTCGGTGGAGCTCGGCAGCACGTCGACGGCGGTGAAGAAGGCCAGCAGACCGACCGGGATGATCAGGGTGAGCAGGACGGACTCGCCGCGCCGCAGGGTGAGTACCAGCTCGAGCCTGGTCTGTGCCGCCAGCATCCGGACCCGTGAGGCGGGCGCCGGAGCCGGGCGCAGATCGAGCAGCGGGACGCCGGTCATGAGCGCAGCTCCGATCCGGTCAGTTCCACGAAGACGTCCTCCAGCGTGCGTTGTTCGACCCGGAGATCCTCTGCCAGGATGCCGTTACCCGCGCACCAGGCGGTCACCGCGGCGAGCAGTTGCGGGTCGACCGTGCCCTGCAACAGGTAGTGCCCAGCCGGGCCCTCCTGCACGGTGGTGCCGTCGGGCAGCGCGAGCAGCAGCCGGCCGAGATCCAGCCCGGCGGGGGCCCGGAAGCGCAGCTGCCCCTCGGCGCCGCCCCGGGTGAGCTCCGCGGGGGAGCCGACCGCCACCACCCTGCCGTGGTCGACGATGATCACCTGATCGGCGAGCCGTTCGGCCTCGTCCATGGCGTGGGTGGTCAGCACGACGGTGACCCCGGCCGTGCGCAGCTCCTCGACGAGTTCCCAGGTGTCCCGCCGGCCCTGGACGTCCAACCCGGCCGTCGGCTCGTCGAGGAAGACCAGCTCCGGGCGGCCGACCACGGCCATCGCCAGCGACAGCCGCTGCTGCTGGCCGCCGGAGAGCCGGCGGAACGGGGTACCGGCGGACCCGGCCAGCCCGAGCCGGTCCAACAGCGCCGCGGGATCCAGCGGGTGGCGGTAGTGCGAGGCGACGAGGCGCAGCATCTCGCCGGCGCGGGCGCCGGGATACATCCCCCCGGACTGCAGCATCACCCCGACCCGGGGGCGCAGGGCAACGGCGTCCGCCCAGGGGTCGAGTCCGAGGACCCGCACCTCGCCCGCGTCGGCACGGCGGAATCCCTCGCAGATCTCCACGGTGGTTGTCTTGCCGGCGCCGTTCGGCCCGAGCAGCGCCGTGACCGTGCCGGTCGGGACGGTAAGTGACAGTTCGTCCACGGCGCGTATCCGACCATCGGGTGTCGTCGACGGTCGAGCGGCGTCGCCGGAAGGGACCGGCGGCGCCGGGGGCGCCTGGCGCACGGGGGGCGTAGGGGACGGCGTAGGGGACGTGGAGAACGCCGCGGGACCGCGCCCGGCCCGACCGGTGCGGGTCCGCCGCCCGGACCCGTGAGGACGACGACCGGAACGCGGGGAAGCGGACCGCGAGGAATACGTCTTCACGAGGTCCGTGACACTGACTGCCAGGATCTCGGCCACCTTGCGATCCTACGGACATCGCGGGTCGGGCGGAGGGCCGGTCCGCCCCGGCACGAGGCCTTCGGCTGGGTGGAACGGGCACCACCGGGCGGCCGTGCCCTAGTCCCGTTGCCAGTCCCGTTGCTAGCCCCGTTGCTGCGGCGGGCGGACGGGCAGCGCCCGGCGGCGCCCGCCGACCGCCACCGGCTCGCCTGGCTCCACCAGCGCTCCCCAGGCGCCCAGCCGCTCGTACAGCATCGCCGGCGTGGTGCTGTAGAGCCGGGACAACGACTGCAGGTCGGAGCGACGCAGCCGCAGGACGTCGCGTGAACTGTCCGACCGCAGGACCTGCACGATGGCGATCCAGCGCCGCAGCGGTCCGGTGCGGGTCGGGGGCAGCTTGCGCAGCCGGCGCAGGTCGATGACCAGCGGCGGCAGATGGTCGGTCTCGCGGCGATCGGCGGCCGGCGGTACCAGCAGCGTCGCGGGAACGTCGTACAGCTCGGCGAGCTCGACCAGTCGATGCACGCGCAGGGTCCGAGAGCCTCGCTCGTAGGCGCCCAGGGTCCCGGCAGTCCACCGGCCATGCGTGCGCTCCTGGACGTCCAGCAGCGACAAGCCACGCCGGTTGCGCGCCGCGCGAAGCCGGCGGCCGAGCTCCAGGGCGTAGTCCGCCTCGGTCACGGTCTCCGTCCGGGTCAAGGTCGACAGGAGACGCCAACCGCCCCCTGTGACAGATTGTCAGGCCTCGGTTCGTCTGGCAGCCGGTTCGACCAAGAAGCCGCGAGGGAACGTGGCCCTGGCGTGGTCCCGCGGTCGCGGGGCGCAATCCGGGAATCGCGACAGTGTTTTTCCGGCCGCGCCAGCCCCGTCAGCCCGGTCGGCCGGTCAGTCCCGGTCGGCCCGGTCGGCCCGGTCGGCACCGTCGGCCCGGTCAGTCCCAGTCGGCGTCGTCGGCGTCCTTGGCCCAGTCCCGGGCCCGGTCCACGGCGCGCAGCCATCGCCGGTAGGACCGGTCCCGCTCGGCCCGGGACAGCCTCGGCCGGTACCGCTCGGCGCTGCGCCGATGCCCGGCGAGCTCCTCGCGGTCGGCGAAGAACCCGGTCGCGAGCCCCGCGAGGTAGGCCGAACCGAGCGCGGTCGTCTCGATGTTGTCCGGGACGTCGAGCTCGACGCCGAGCAGGTCGGCCTGGAACTGCATGAGCCAGTGGTTGCGGGCGGCCCCGCCGTCGGCCCGCAGCTCGCGCACCGGGAAGCCCGCGGCACCCATCGCCTCGACGACGTCCCGGGTGCGGTAGGCGATGCCCTCGAGCACCGCGCGGACGACGTGCGCCCGGGTGGTCCCCCGGGTGATCCCGAGCAGTGCGCCGCGGGCGCGGGGATCCCAGTGAGGGGCGCCGAGGCCGGCGAGCGCCGGGACGAAGTAGACGCCGTCGTTGCCGGTCAGGGAGGCGGCCAGGTCGGCGGTCTCGGTGGCATCCCGGATGATCCCCAGGGAGTCCCGTAGCCAGTCGACGGCGGCACCGGTGGACAGGACCGCTCCCTCCAGCGCGTACCGCACCGGTTCGCCGTCGAGCTGGAACGCCGCGGTCCGCAGCAGCGTCGACTGCGGCGCCGGCAGGGCCGAGCCGGTGTTCACCAGCACGAAGGAACCGGTGCCATAGGTGTTCTTGGCCTGGCCGGGTTCGAAGCAGCCCTGGGCGAACAGAGCGGCCTGCTGGTCGCCGATCACGGCCGCCACCGGGATCCGCACGCCGAGGAAGGCGTCCGGATCGGTCTCGGCGTAGACCCGCGAGCTCGGCGCGACAGCGGGCAGCACCTCGGCGGGAACGCCCAGCAGATCGAGCATCTCCGGGGACCAGGTCGCGGCGGCGAGGTCGAGCAGCAGGGTGCGGGAGGCGTTCGTGACGTCGGTGACGTGCGCGGCCCCGGCGGTCAGCTTCCAGACCAGCCAGGAATCGACGGTGCCGAAGGCGATCTCCCCCCGGCCGGCGCGCCGGCGCAGCCCGGGGTCGTCGTCCAGGATCCAGCCGATCTTGGTACCGGAGAAGTAGGGGTCGAGTACCAGCCCGGTGCGTTCCCCCACCGCACCCGCGTGCCCCTCGGCGGTGAGGCGTTCGCAGACCGCGGCCGTCCGCCGGTCCTGCCACCCGATGGCCGGGTGGACCGGGGCGGAGGTCCGCCGGTCCCACAGCACGGTGGTCTCGCGCTGGTTGGTGATGCCGAGGGCGGCGAGCTCCCCGGCCCGGCGACCGCAGCCGGCCAGGGCCGCGGCGACGGTGTCGACGACGCTGCGCCAGAGCTCGTCCGGATCCTGCTCGACCCAGCCCGGCCGGGGGAACCCGGGCCGGATCCCGGTGTAGCCGCGGCCGACGACCACCCCGTCCCGGTCGAGCAGGCAGACCGTGGTCCCGGTGGTCCCCTGGTCGACCGCCGCCACCAGGGATCCGCGTGCCGGCACGCTCATCTCGTTCCTCCCGCCCACGGGTCCGCTGACGCATGGTAAGGACGCATGGTAAGGAGGCATGGTAGGGGAGCGATGCACGGTAAGGAGAGGGACGCGGGGGAGGAAAGATAGACAAGGGGTAGGTAAGGCGGACCCGGCGTGCCGGGAACGGCGGCTCAGCCGAGGTTGGACAGGTCGACGACGTCGCCGGGCGGGGTGCCGGTCGCGGGCGTCCCGTAATCGTCGAAAGTGATCTCGTTGGTGGAGCGGCCGGCGACGACCACCTTCAACGGATAGCCGGGCCCGGTGTTGGCCGCCCAGAAGGCCGTTCCGTCGGGGCCCGCGGCCCGGACGGCCTGGGTGCCGGCCAGCTTCTCGGTCCGCACCGGGCCGGACAGCCCGACGACGTAGCTGGTCAGCGACGCGGCGAGCCGGTCGAGGGTGAAGTAGCTGTATTTCGCGGCGTCGGCGGGGGCTAGGCGGACCCAGCGGTCGGCGAGGAGGTTCCCGGCCGCGGCGTCACCGGTCCCCTCGTAGTAGGCGCGGCCGCGGCGGACGTAGGTGTCGTCTTTGATCTTGAAGATCTGGGTCCGTTGACCGTACTCGTCAATGGTGCCGCGGGTGACCGTGCCGGACATCACCAGGTCGTAACCGGCGGGGGCGTCCGAGCGCGGGTCGGCCTCGGTGCCGACGACGTGGACGCCGGTCGCGGTGCGCAACGCCTGCAGGGTGCGCGTGCCGACCTCGCCGGCAGGCAGCTTCTCCAGCCCGTTGCTCTTCTCCCCGCCGCCACTGCAGGCCGCCGAGGTCGCGAGCAGGAAAGTCAGTCCGAGGGAGAGCAGCGCCCGCCGGACCCCGCCGCGCCACAGTTGTGATCGCATCCGCCCGTCGCCTCCCGCCTGAGATCGTCTCCGGGTCGGTGGCGGCCGGGCGCGACCGTCGGCCCGCTGGTGTGCCGACCTGGTGTGCCCACCCGGGGTGCGCGCCCGGGTGGGCGCGCAGGTATGGCAGTGGGCGCAAGTCTGGCATTCCGCCGCCTGCGGTCGTCGGTCGGGTACGGCCCGTGGGTATCCGTTGTGTGCTCACGTCCGGCGGATGTGATCTGCGTCATGGCTGTGGCGAAGATCGCCCCATTGGGCTGTAGTTCCGGCGACCCCGGTTCGACTGCGCCCAGGAAATAAGGCACACTGGCGTTGTGAAATACGACCACGACGGGACGAGCGGGACGGCGGACGGCCGTACCCGCGACCGGGTCGTGCGTCTGCTCCTGGAGGGCGGCTCGGCCACGGCAGCCGAGCTGTCCCGTCAGCTCGGGGTCTCCCCGGCGGCTATCCGCAGGCATCTCGATGCCATGGTCGCGGATGGCATCATCACGCCCACGGAGAGCCGGTCCCGGGGGCCGCGTGGCCGGGGACGCCCGGCCCGGCGTTACGCGCTCACCGAAGCCGGCCATCAGGCCGGTCCCAACGCCTACTCCGATCTCGCGGCCGGTGCGCTGCACTTCCTGGCCGAGGTGGGTGGCGCGAGCGCGGTCACCCAGTTCGCCGATACCCGCGCCGTCGACCTGGAGCGGCGGGTGCGCGAGGCGGTCGTGGCGGCGGAGCCGGCGGATCGCCCGGCGGCGCTCGCCGAGGCGATGACCGCCGCCGGGTACACCGCCAGCGTCTCCGAGCTGCCCACCGGTCTGCAGATCTGCCAGCATCACTGCCCGGTCCAGTTCGTCGCGGAGCGCTTCCCGGCGTTGTGCGACGCCGAGACCGCGGTGCTGGCCCGCGTGCTCGACACCCACGTGCAGCGCCTGGCGACGATCGCGCACGGCGACGGCGTCTGCACGACCCACATCCCCGCGGGTCACCCGCCCGCGGGTCACCCGCCCGCGGGTCACACTGCCGTGAGCCACACCGCCGCGGATCATCCGCCCGCGGGCACGGCGCCCGGCATGGCTTCGCGTGCCCGGTCCGATCGGAACGGGTCCGATCAGAGCGGGTCCGGGAAGGACGGCTCCGCTCGGGTGCTGCCCGATTCCGCCGTGGCCGGATCCGGCCCGGCCCGGCCCGCGTCCCTGGCCTGTCCACCATCCTCGTCTTCGGAGGGTTTCGCCCTATGACCACCTCTGCCGAGACCGCCCTGGAAGGCCTTGGTTCCTATCGGTTCGGATGGGCTGACACCGACGCCTACGCCGCCGACGTGGAGCGCGGCCTGTCCGAGGCGGTTGTCCGCGGCATCTCGGCCAAGAAGTCCGAGCCGTCGTGGATGACCGACCTGCGCCTCAAGGGGCTGCGGCTGTTCGAGCGCAAGCCCATGCCGACCTGGGGTGCCGACCTGTCGGGCATCGACTTCGACAACATCAAGTACTTCGTCCGCTCCACCGAGAAGCAGGCCGAGGAGTGGGAGGACCTACCCGAGGACATCCGGGCGACCTACGACCGGCTCGGCATTCCCGAGGCGGAGAAGCAGCGCCTCATTGCCGGGGTCGCCGCCCAGTACGAGTCCGAGGTCGTCTACCACAAGATCCGGGAGGACCTCGAGGAGCAGGGTGTCCTCTTCCTGGACACCGACTCCGGGCTGCGTGAGCATCCGGAGCTGTTCCAGGAGTACTTCGGCTCGGTGATCCCGGTCGGGGACAACAAGTTCGCCGCGCTGAACACGGCGGTGTGGTCGGGCGGATCCTTCATCTACGTGCCGCCGGGCGTGCAGGTCGAGATCCCGCTGCAGGCCTACTTCCGGATCAACACCGAGAACATGGGCCAGTTCGAGCGGACGCTGATCATCGTCGACGAGGGCGCCTACGTGCACTACGTCGAGGGCTGCACGGCGCCGGTCTACTCGTCGGACTCGCTGCACTCGGCGGTCGTCGAAATCGTCGTGAAGAAGAACGCGCGCTGCCGGTACACGACCATCCAGAACTGGTCGAACAACGTCTACAACCTGGTCACCAAGCGTGCCGCCTGCCACGAGGGCGGCACCATGGAGTGGATCGACGGCAACATCGGTTCCAAGGTGACGATGAAGTACCCGGCCGTGTGGCTGCTCGGCGAGCACGCCAAGGGCGAGGTGCTCTCCATCGCCTTCGCCGGTGCCGGTCAGCACCAGGACGCGGGCGCGAAGATGGTGCACGCCGCGCCCCGCACCTCCTCGACGATCGTCTCCAAGTCGGTGGCCCGCGGCGGCGGGCGGACGTCCTACCGCGGGCTCGTCCAGATCAACGAGGGCTCGTCGGCCTCCCGCTCGACGGTCAAGTGCGACGCGTTGCTCGTCGACACGGTGAGCCGCTCGGACACCTACCCCTACGTTGACGTGCGCGAGGACGACGCCTCCATCGGGCACGAGGCGAGCGTCTCCAAGGTCGGCGAGGACCAGCTGTTCTACCTGATGAGCCGGGGTCTGTCCGAGGAGGAGGCGATGGCGATGGTCGTGCGCGGCTTCGTCGAGCCGATCGCCCGGGAGCTGCCCATGGAGTACGCCCTCGAGCTCAACCGCCTCATCGAGCTGCAGATGGAAGGTGCGGTCGGCTGATGGTCGTCATCGACGCCACCGGTCGGCCCCCGGCCGCCTCCGGTGCCGTACCCCGTCCCGTACGGTCCCGTAACCCGCTCGACCACGCCGTGCCCACCGGACGCGAGGAGGCGTGGCGGTTCACCCCGCTGCGCCGGCTGCGCGGACTGCCGACCGGCCCCGAGGCCGACGGCAAGGTCTCCGTGTCGGTCACCGCGCCCGCGGGGGTCGAGGTGGAGCAGCTCGCCGCCGCCGACGCCCGGATCGGTCGGGTGCTGACCCCGGCCGACCGGGTGGCCGCCTTCGCCCTGACCCGGTCGGCGGGCGCGCTCGCCGTCACCGTCCCGGCCGAGGCCGCGCTCACCGAGCCGGTGGTCGTGCACCTGCACGGTGAGAGCCCCAGGTCCCCGGCCGGGTTCGTCGCGACGAGCGGCGACGGCGGGCGGCGCGGCTCCCCGGGCGGGGTGGCCTACGGTCACGTCCTCGTCGAAGTGGGCCCGTTTGCGTCCGCCACCGTGGTGCTCGACCACACCGGCAGCGCCACCTACGCCGGCAACGTCGAGGTGTACGTGGGGCACGGCGCCTCGCTCACCTTCATCACCCTGCAGGACTGGGACGACGACGCCGTGCACCTCGGCGCGCACGCCTACTCGCTGGGGCGCGACGCTCGGCTGCGCTCGTTCACCATCACCCTCGGCGGTGATCTGGTGCGGCTCAACCCGACCGTGGACTACCGCGGGCCCGGCGGCGACGCCGAGCTCTACGGCGTGTTCTTCACCGATGCCGGCCAGCACCAGGAGCACCGGCTGCTCGTCACGCACGAGCCGCGTTCCTGCCGCAGCCGGGTCACCTACAAGGGCGCGCTGCGCGGGGACGCCGCCCACGCGGTGTGGATCGGCGACGTCCTCATCGGCGCCGGCGCCGTGGGCACGGACACCTACGAGCTCAACCGCAATCTCGTGCTCACCGACGGCGCGCGGGCCGACTCGGTCCCGAACCTGGAGATCCTCACCGGTGAGGTCACCGGTGCCGGTCACGCCAGTGCCACCGGCCGGTTCGATGACGAGGCGCTGTTCTACCTGCAGTCGCGGGGGATCTCGCCCGAGGAGGCCCGCCGGCTCGTGGTGCACGGTTTCTTCGCCGAGATCATCGACCGGATCGACGTGCCGGAGCTGCGGGAACGCATCATGATCAAGATTGCCGGCGAGCTGTCGGCCGACCTCCCGGACGAGGCTGCGGAGCCGTCGTCGGCGGAGTTGTCGGTGGAGGTGGGCGGATGACGACCGCGACCGGCGGTTCTGCCGCGGGCGGCTCCTCGGTCGCCCCGCGGTGGCACCGGGTGTGTGCCGCCGCGGACCTCGCCGAGGGCACCGCGATCGGCACCGAGATCGAGGGCGTGCCGGTGTGCGTGGTGCGGTCGGGCGGGGCGGTCTACGCCGTGCGTGACGAGTGCTCGCACGCCGACGTGATGCTCTCCCAGGGCGAGGCCGAGGACGGCAAGATCGAGTGCTGGCTGCACGGGTCCCAGTTCGACCTGGCCAGCGGCGTCCCGCTGAGCCTGCCGGCGATTGAGCCGGTGCCCACGTACGCAGTGACCATCGACGGCGACGACGTGCTCGTCGACGTCACACATTCGAACCCGGAACGAGGGTGACGGCAGCGGTGTCCACACTGGAGATCCGCAATCTGCATGTCTCGGTGGAGACGGACGGCGAGGGCACGCGCGAGATCCTGCGCGGGGTGGACCTGACCGTCCGCAAGGGCGAGACGCACGCGATTATGGGGCCGAACGGGTCGGGTAAGTCGACGCTGTCCTATTCGATCGCGGGCCATCCCAAGTACACGGTCACCGAGGGCAGCATCACGCTCGACGGCGAGGACGTCCTCGCGATGAGCGTCGACGCCCGGGCCCGGGCCGGGATCTTCCTGGCGATGCAGTACCCGGTGGAGATCCCCGGGGTCTCGGTGTCGAACTTCCTGCGCTCCTCGGTCACGGCCGTGCGCGGCGAGGCGCCGAAGCTGCGGACCTGGGTCAAGGAGGTCAAGACCTCCATGGCCGCGCTCGAGATGGACCCGGCGTTCGCCGAGCGCAACGTCAACGAGGGCTTCTCCGGCGGCGAGAAGAAGCGTCACGAGATCCTGCAGATGGCGTTGCTCAAGCCGAAGATCGCCGTGCTGGACGAGACCGACTCCGGCCTCGACGTCGACGCGCTGCGCATCGTCTCCGCAGGTATCGAGTCGGTGCGGGCCAAGGGGGAGACGGGCATCCTGCTCATCACCCACTACACCCGCATCCTGCGCTACATCCGTCCCGAGTTCGTCCACGTCATGGCGGCGGGGCGGATCGTCGACGAGGGCGGCCCGGAACTGGCCGCCGTGCTGGAGGAGTCCGGCTACGACCGCTACGTCAAGGGTGGCGGCGCGGCCACGCCGGCCGGCGTGGGAGCGGTGTCATGACGCTGACCGACGCGGCCGTGCGCCCGGGGTCCGGACCCCGGCTCGTCGGCGGGTTCGACGTCGAGCAGGTCCGCCGGGACTTCCCCGTCCTGGCCCGCACGGTGCACGGCGACCGGCCGCTGGTCTACCTCGACAGCGCCGCCACCTCGCAGAAGCCGCTGGCGGTGCTCGACGCCGAGCGGACCTACTACGAGCTGCACAACGCCAACGTGCACCGCGGCATCCACGTGCTGGCCGAGGAGGCCACCGGGCTGTACGAGGCCTCCCGGGACAAGGTCGCCGCCTTCATCGGGGCGGGCGACCGCCGGGAGGTGGTGTTCACCAAGAACTCCTCGGAGGCGCTGAACCTCGTCGCCTACGCGATGAGCAACGCCGGGGCCGCCGGCGCCGAGGCGGAGCGGTTCCGGGTCGGCCCGGGTGACGAGATCGTCGTCACCGAGATGGAGCATCACTCCAATCTCGTGCCGTGGCAGATGCTGGCCCGGCGCACCGGGGCGACGCTGCGCTGGATCGGGCTGACCGACGACGGCCGGCTCGACCTGAGCAACCTCGATTCGATCATCACCGAGCGGGCGAAGGTCGTCGCCTTCGTCCACCAGTCGAACATTCTCGGCACGATCAACCCGGTCGCGCAGGTGGTGGCGCGGGCCCGCGAGGTCGGCGCGCTGACCGTGCTCGACGGCTCCCAGTCGGTACCGCACAACCCGGTCGACGTCACCGAGCTCGGGGTGGACTTCCTGGCCTTCACCGGGCACAAGATGTGCGCGCCCACCGGGGTCGGGGTGCTCTGGGGACGCTACGAGCTGCTTGGGGTCATGCCGCCCTTCCTCGGCGGCGGCGAGATGATCGAGCTTGTCACCATGGAGGGCTCGACCTACGCGGCGCCGCCGCACCGGTTCGAGGCCGGCACCCCGATGATTGCCCAGGTGGTCGGGCTCGGCGCGGCCGTCGACTACCTGACCGCGCTCGGCATGCCGGCCGTCGCCGAGCACGAGCACGCGGTGACGGCCTACGCGCTGGACGCCTTCGCCGAGGTGCCGGGGTTGCGGATCATCGGTCCGCCGGCGGCGGACGCCCGCGGCGGGGCGATCTCCTTTGTGCTGCACGAGGACGACGGCCGGCCGATCCATCCCCACGACGTCGGACAGATCCTCGACGAGCGCGGCATTGCCGTGCGGGTCGGGCACCACTGCGCCCGGCCGGTCTGCCTGCGGTTCGGGGTACCTGCGACGACCCGCGCGTCGTTCCACCTCTACACGACGACCGGCGAGGTCGACGCCCTGGTGGAAGGACTGCACGGGGTCCGGAGGTTCTTTCTGAGGTGAAACTCGACTCCATGTACCAGGAGATCATCCTGGACCACTACCGCAACCCACTCCACCGGGGGCTGCGGGATCCCTTCGACGCCGAAGTGCACCACGTCAACCCGACCTGCGGCGACGAGGTGACCCTGCGGGTGAAGGTCTCGGACGGGGTCGTCGAGGACGTCTCCTACGAGAGCGAGGGCTGTTCGATCAGTCAGGCGTCGGCGAGCGTCATGAGCGACCTCGTGATCGGCAAGTCGGTCGACGCGGCGCTGAAGCTCGAACGCGAGTTCCTGGCGCTGATGCAGTCGCGGGGCACCATCGAGGGTGACGAGGACGTGCTGGAGGACGCCGTGGCGTTCGCCGGCGTCTCCAAGTACCCCGCCCGGGTGAAATGTGCCCTGCTGTCCTGGATGGCGTGGAAGGACGCGACCGCTAAGGCGATGGATCCGAGTGTCGCCGTCGCCGGCGCATCCACCTCTGTCGCGTACCCCCGCGTCGCCCCCCTCGACGTACCCGAGCAGGAGAAGCCATGAGCGAGACGGTGACCGAGACGCGCTCGGCCGCGACGGGAGAAACCGCCGAGGCGGCGGATCAGCCCGCCGGGGTCCCGAAGCCGGTGCTGGACCCGGACCCGACGGGACCGGACGCCCCGCCGGAGCTCGCCAGCTTCGAGGACATCGAGGAGGCGATGCGCGACGTCGTCGACCCGGAACTCGGCATCAACGTCGTCGACCTCGGCCTCGTCTACGGCATCCACGTCGCCGACGACAACACCGTCACCCTCGACATGACGCTGACCTCGGCGGCCTGCCCGCTCACCGACGTCATCGAGGACCAGACCCGCTCCGCCCTGGTCGACGGCCCGGACGGGCTGGCCGCGGACGTGACCATCAACTGGGTCTGGATGCCGCCGTGGGGGCCGGACAAGATCACCGACGACGGTCGCGAGCAGCTGCGCGCGCTCGGCTTCAACGTCTGACGTCCCCCCGGCCCACTGGATGAACAACCGGTGGGGTTCGCGCAACGTACGGCTGGCTACCCAGCAACCACCGCTCACTCCGCCCGTATCCGCCCGCCAGGCTTGTAGGGTCGGAACCAGGCGATCGGCGTCGTCATCGGCCCATTTCGGCGGGCTTCCCGCCTCGTGGCGTGGTGTCCGGCCCCGCCGGTCGTTCGGAGATCGAGCCGGAAGACGGGAGCCTGTCTGTGCCGAGCCCGCGGGTCCTCGGTCTGGTGCTGGCCGGGGGTGCCGGACGGCGGCTGGCGCCGCTGACCGCGGACCGGGCGAAGCCCGCCGTCCCCTTTGGCGGGCTGTACCGCCTGATCGACTTCGTGCTGTCCAACCTGGTGAACGCGGGCTACCTGCGCATCGCGGTCCTGACCCAGTACAAGAGCCACAGTCTCGACCGGCACATCACGACGACATGGCGGATGAGCAACCTGCTCGGCAACTACGTCACGCCGGTGCCGGCGCAGCAGCGGCTGGGGCCGCGATGGTTCGCCGGCAGCGCCGACGCCATCCACCAGTCGCTGAACCTCGTCTACGACGACGCCCCGGACATCGTCGTGGTCTTCGGCGCGGACCATGTGTACCGGATGGACCCGCGGCAGATGGTCGCCCAGCATCTCGACAGCGGAGCCGGCGTCACCGTCGCCGGGCTGCGGGTGCCGAGATCCGAGGGCAGGGCGTTCGGGGTCATCCAGACGGCGCCCGACGGCCGCACGATCGAGGCGTTCCTGGAGAAGCCCGCCGATCCGCCGGGTCTGCCGGGTAGCCCCGAGGAGACGTTCGCCTCGATGGGTAACTACGTCTTCTCGACGGACGTGCTGATCGACGCCCTGCGCAAGGACGCCGCGGACGAGGACAGCGTCCACGACATGGGCGGGAACATCATCCCGATGCTCGTGGCCCAGCGGGCGGCGGCGGTGTACGACTTCGCCGGCAACGTCGTCCCGGGCACGACGGTGCGTGACCGCGGCTACTGGCGCGACGTCGGCACCGTCGACTCGTACTTCGAGGCGCAGATGGATCTGTGTGCGCTCGACCCGGTGTTCAACCTCTACAACCGGGAGTGGCCGATCCTCACCAGCATCCCCTCGCTGCCACCGGCGAAGTTCGTGCACGACGGCCTGCAGCGCACCGGCACGGCCGTGAACAGCATCGTCAGCAATGGAGTCATCATCTCCGGGGGCACGGTGCGCTCGTCGGTGCTGTCCCCGGGAGTGCGGGTGAGCTCCTGGGCCGAGGTCGACCACACGGTGCTCATGGACAACGTGCTCGTCGGCCGGGGGGCCGTCGTCCGCGACGCCATCCTGGACAAGAACGTGCACGTGCCGGCGGGCGCCCAGGTCGGGGTGGACAAGGACCGGGACCGCGCCCGCGGCTACACCGTGAGCGAGCAGGGCATCACCGTCGTCGGCAAGGGCGTCACGATCGCCGACTGAACCGGCCGCCATCCGCCCCATCCGCCCGCACCCGCCCCGCTCCTCGCCTCCACCGCCCGCACCCGTCCCGTTTGCACCCGTCCCGTCACGGCACCGTTGGGAGAGACCGCACATGCGCGTCGCCATGCTCACCCGGGAGTACCCCCCGGACGTCTACGGCGGGGCGGGTGTGCACGTCGAGTACCTGAGCCGGGAGCTCGCCCGGCTTGTCGACCTCACCGTCCACCGCGAGGGGCCGGCGCCGGGCGGCGGGTCGGCGGGCGGCGGGCCCGCGGGTGCGGCGCCGTCGACCGGCGCCGTCGACCGACCGGTGGTCGAGAGGGCGGGTGCCCCGGGGGTCGCCGCGGTCGCGGCGCACCGGGGCTGGGCTGCGCTCGCCGACGCGAACGACGCGCTGCGGACCGTGTCGATGGACCTGTCCATGGCCGCCGCGGCGGTCGGCGCGGACGTGATCCACTCGCACACCTGGTACGCGAATCTCGGTGGCCATCTCGCCGCGCTGCTCGGCGGCGTCCCGCACGTGATGACCTCGCACTCGCTGGAGCCCCGGCGTCCCTGGAAGGCCGAGCAGCTGGGCGGGGGCTACCGGGTGTCGTCCTGGTGCGAGCGGGTCGCGATCGAGTCGGCGGCCGCCGTGGTCGCGGTCAGCGCGGGCATGCGCGTGGACATCCTCGATGCCTACCCGGCGGTCGATCCGGCCCGTGTGCACGTCATCCGCAATGGCATCGACACCGACGAGTACCGTCCGGACACCGCGACCGACGTGCTGGAACGTCACGGGGTGGATCCGGCCCGGCCGACGGTGATCTTCGTGGGGCGGATTACCCGGCAGAAGGGGCTGCCGGTGCTGCTGCGGGCGGCTGCGGCGATCGACCCCCGGGCGCAGCTCGTGCTCTGTGCCGGGGCCCCGGACACCCCTGCGCTGCTCACGGAGATCACCGACCTGGTCGAGGGCCTGCGCGCAGGCCGCGACGGCGTGGTCTGGCTGCCCGGGATGCTGACGAAGCCGGAGGTGATCCAGCTGCTCAGCCATGCCACCGTGTTCGTCTGCCCGTCGGTCTACGAGCCGCTCGGCATCGTCAACCTGGAGGCGATGGCGTGCGGCACCGCGGTCGTCGCCTCCCGGGTCGGTGGCATTCCCGAGGTCGTCGACGACGGCGTCACCGGTCTGCTGGTGCCGCCCGGCGACCCCGGCGCGCTGGCCGGGGCCGTCAACGAGGTGCTCGCGGACCCGGTCCGGGCGGCCGCGATGGGCCATGCGGGCCGGGACCGGGCCGTCACCGAGTTCGGCTGGGCGGCGATCGCCGAGCGCACCGCGCGGCTGTACGCATCGCTGACCGGCGGCTGACGCCTCAGCTCGGCTGGAGCCGTCAGCTCGTCCAGGCCGTTTCGGAGACCGGGGAGCGACCGAGCAGCGGACGCCACCAGGCTTCGTTCTCCTTGTACCAGGCGATGGTCGACCGCATGCCCTCGGCGAAGTCGATCAACGGCGTCCAGCCCAGCTCGGTCCGCAGCTTGGTGGAGTCCAGCAGGTAGCGGCGGTCGTGCGAGGGGCGGTCGGGCACGATCGTCTTCAACGACGCGGGCAGACCGAGCTCGGCGAGCACCGTGTCGGCGATCGTCTCGATGTCCGCCTCGACGCCGGATCCGACGTGGTAGGTCTCGCCGAGCCGCCCACGGTCCAGAACCGCGTCGATCGCCCGGCAGTGGTCCATCACGTGCAGCCACTCGCGCCGGTTCGTGGTGGAGGCGTACATCGGGAGCGACTCGCCCTGCAGCGCCCGGGTTACGAACAGGGGGATGACCTTCTCCGGGAACTGGTAGGGACCGTAGTTGTTCGAGCAGTTGGTGATCGTCACGGGGAGGTTGTAGGTGAAGCCGTAGGCGCGTACGGCGTGGTCCCCGCCGGCCTTCGCCGCGTTGTAGGGCGTGCGGGGGAGGTAGGGGGAGTCCTCGGTGAAGGCACCGGGGTCGTTGAGGTCCATGTCGCCGTAGACCTCGCAGGTGGAGATCTGGTGGAAGCGGGCCACCCCGACCGTGCGTGCCGCCTCGAGCAGGGTCTGGGTACCCATCACGTTCGTCGCGAAGAACTCGCCGGGGCGGATGATCGCCAGGCTGTTGTGCGACTCGGCGGCGAAGTTCACCACCACGTCCACGGAGTGCTCCCGCAGCACCGACTCGACGAGCTCCTGGTCACGGATGTCGCCGTGGACGAACGTGACGCGGTCCGCGACGTCGGCGAGGTTCTCCCGGCAGCCGGCGTAGGTCAGGGCGTCGAGCGCCACGACCGCGTCCTCCGGATGCCGCGTCCGCCAGTAGCGGACGAAGTTCGATCCGATGAACCCGGCGGCTCCGGTCACGAGGAGCGTCGACATGGTGTGCCTTTCGATCGGTGCGCCTGCGCGGCGACGCATGCGGCTGGGCGGTGGACGGACGTCGCCCATGTTCTCGTGGCGGGCGGGCAGCGGCCTGGCCGGCGCGCGGCCACCCGGACGACGGCGGGTGACCGTGGGCGCACGGGGCACCTTACGCTCTGGCGCGTGGCGGACCTGTTCGAGGGCTATCCGGCGGCCACGGCGCCCGATGGCTTCCGTACTCTTGAGGTCATGAGCATCGTCGTATCGTGATCGTCGCGCGCCCGACCGTGCCGTCCCTGGTGGGCACGGTGCGCGGTCTACCCCGTGCCCGACCTACCCCGTGCCCGACCTCGGTCGTCCCGGTTCGCCGTGCTCTGGTGGGGTCCCCGCCGTTGTCCGTGTCAACCCGACGTCGCCGGTGTAACGCTCTGACGCTCGCCCGGCGTTGTCTGGAAGCCCGAAAGAGGCCCTACCTCGATGATCATTGTGTCCGAGCTCGAACTGCGTGCCGGAGCCCGCACTCTGATCGAGCCCGTATCCTTCCGGGTGCAGCCGAACGACCGGATCGGTCTCGTCGGGCGCAACGGGGCCGGCAAGACAACGTTGCTGAAGGTGCTTGCCCGGGAGGGGCTGCCGTTCGCCGGCACCGTCGACATCCGGGGTGAGATGGGTTACCTCCCCCAGGACCCGCGTACCGGCGATCTGGCCGACACCGCCCGTGATCGGGTGCTGTCGGCGCGCGGTCTCGACGTTCTCCTGCGCGAGATGGAGAAGCTGCAGCTGGAGATGGCCGAGCTGGTCGACGCCACGGCGCGGGACGCGGCGATCCGCCGCTACGGCAGCCTGGAGGAGCGATTCGGGACGCTCGGCGGTTATGCCGCCGAGGCGGAGGCTGCCCGGATCTGCTCGTCGCT
Source organism: Frankia sp. BMG5.23 (assembly GCF_000685765.2). Lineage (NCBI taxonomy): Bacteria > Bacillati > Actinomycetota > Actinomycetes > Frankiales > Frankiaceae > Frankia > Frankia sp. BMG5.23. The sequence goes on along the minus strand of NZ_JDWE01000034.1, from coordinate 24,853 downwards.
GGGCCTGGCCGATCGGGTGCTCGCCCAGCCCATCGGCACCCTGTCCGGTGGGCAGCGGCGGCGGGTCGAACTCGCCCGCATCCTGTTCGCCGGGTCCGGCAACGCCGACGCGACCCTGCTGCTCGACGAGCCGACGAACCACCTCGACGCCGACTCGATCGGGTGGCTGCGGGACTTCCTGCGCGCCCACACGGGCGGCCTGATCGTGGTGAGCCACGACGTCGACCTGCTCGACAAGTGCGTGAACAAGGTCTTCCACCTCGACGCCAACCGGGCCACCCTCGACGTCTACAACGTGAACTGGAAGACCTACCTCAACCAGCGCGAGCTGGACGAGCGCCGCCGTCGCCGGGAACGCGCCAATGCCGAGAAGAAGATCGACTCGCTGAAGGCGCAGGCCGACAAGATGCGCGCCAAGGCGACCAAGGCGCGGGCCGCCCATCAGATGGACCGGCGGGCCGAGCGGCTCGCGGCCGGGCTCGCCGAGGCGCGCGTCGCGGACCGGGTGGCCAAGCTGCGCTTCCCGGACCCGGCTCCGTGCGGCCGCACGCCGCTGACCGCCACCGGACTGTCGAAGTCCTACGGCTCGCTGGAGGTGTTCACCGGTGTGGACCTCGCGATCGACCGCGGCTCGCGGGTCGTGGTCCTCGGGCTGAACGGTGCCGGCAAGACCACGCTGCTGCGCATCCTGGCGGGCCAGGAGGCACCCGACGTCGGCCAGGTGCATCCCGGTCACGGTCTACGTCTCGGGTACTACGCGCAGGAACACGAGACGCTGGACACCAGCCGCTCGGTGCTGGACAACATGCGGGCCGCCGCGCCGGGGACGTCGGACGTGGAGCTGCGTCGCATCCTGGGCGCGTTCCTGTTCAGCGGAGACAGCGTGGAGCAGCGAGCCGAGACCCTGTCCGGCGGCGAGAAGACCCGCCTCGCGCTCGCCGGACTGGTCTGCAGCTCCGCCAACGTCCTCCTGCTCGATGAGCCGACGAACAACCTCGACCCCGCCTCGCGCGACGAGGTGCTTGCCGCGCTCGCCACGTACCGGGGCTCGGTCGTCCTAGTCACCCACGACCCGGGGGCCGTCGAGGCCCTCGACCCGCAGAAGGTCCTGATGCTGCCGGACGGGGTCGAGGACAACTGGTCACCCGATCTGGCCGAGCTCATCACCCTGGCCTGAGCAGGGACCCTGCGCCGGGAACCGAACGGAGAACCTTTGTGAGTACGCAGGGCGGCACCAAGGCGGTCATGGCGGCACTGGCCGCCAATCTGGGTATCGCGCTGGCGAAGTTCGTCGCGTTCCTGGTCACTCAGTCGTCGTCGATGCTGGCCGAGTCCATCCACTCGGTGGCCGACTCCGGCAACCAGGGCCTGCTCCTGCTCGGCCAGAAACGTTCCGTCCAGCCGCCGGACGAGGAGCATCCCTTCGGGTACGGGCGGGCGCGTTACATCGCCGGCTTCCTGGTCGGGATCGTGTTGTTCAGCCTCGGCGGGCTGTTCTCGGTGTATGAGGGCGTCGAGAAGCTGCGCCATCCGCATGAGCTGGAGAGCGGGCTGGTCGCGGTCGTCGTCCTGCTGATCGCGGTGCTGCTGGAGTCCTACTCCTTCGCGACCGCCATGCGCGAGTCGAAGAAGACGAAGGGCGACCGGTCCTGGTGGCGGTTTATTCGGGAGGCGCGGGCCCCGGAACTGCCCATCGTCCTGCTGGAGGACCTGGCAGCCGAGCTGGGGCTGATCTTCGCGTTGCTCGGGGTCGGACTGACGCTGGCACTAGACGACCCGATCTGGGACGGCGCGGGAACGCTGGCCATCGGCGTGCTCCTGCTGATCGTGGCCGTCATCGTGGCGACCGAGGCGTACGGCATGCTGGTGGGCGAGGCCGCAGCCCCGGCAATGGTCGCCACCATCCGCCGCACGCTCGCCGCCGCCCCGGGCGTCGCCACGGTCATCCACCTGCGCACGCTGCACCTCGGGCCGGACGAGCTGCTCGTCGCCGCCAAGATCGGTATCGGGGCGGAACTGGCGATGCCCGAGGTGGCCGCCACCATCAACGGCGCGGAGGCGGCGCTGCGGGCCGCGGTGGCGGTTCCGCTGCGCATCTTCCTCGAGCCCGACATCCTCCGCGACGAGCTGGGTCGACGACGGGATCCGTCAGCCGGTGCCGCCGGCGAGGCAGAGCCGCAGCGCGAGCGCGCTCAGGGCGCCGAGGGACATCAGTACCACCGGCAGGTTTCCCGCCCGTAGCTTGTCCCCAGGCAGTTCCGGTCGGGGACGGGGCGCCACCGCGGCCACCAGCAACCAGGGGAAAACCGGCAGCCAGGACTCTTCGACGTCGCCCTCGGCCAGTCCGAGGACCGTCGCGAACAGCATCGTCGCGCCGGCCCCCACCAGCAGCGGCCAGCCCGGGGTCAGCCGCAGGCGGCGCGCCGCCCGGACGAGAACCGGCCCGCCGACGAGGACGACCACGGTCAGATCCACGGCGATCCAGGCCAGCGTGCCGGCGAGCCCCGGCCGTGGCGCGCTCGCCAGGGCCAGCCCGTCGGGCCAGGAGAAACCCCACGCGTAGAAGAGCCACAGCGGCAGGAGCGCGCCCAGGCCGGTCATGACGTTGAGGATCGGGCGACGGCGGACGAAGTAGGCCGCCGCGACCGCCACGCCAAGCCAGACCGAGGCGTAGCCGAACAGCCCCGCGAGGCCGAGCAGCAGCCCGCTTGCCAGCGCCCACCACATCGAGCGCCGACCCGGTTCGCATCCGACCACCCCCACCGCGACGGCCAGGGTGGCCAGGGTAGCCGTGACGGCGTCCGGGGACGCCGCCATCCATCCGTTCCACGGGGCCAGGACGAGGACGGGGACCAGGCGCCGGGCGGCCGTCTCATGGCACAACGAGCGCACCGCGATCGAGACGGCGGGGACGACCAGCGTGCCCAGGGCGGTGAACAGCATCCCGATCGCGACCGCGCCGTGCATCCCCACCCTGGTGAGCACCCAGACGGTCAGGACGGGGCCCGGAGGATGGGTCGGCAGGACGGCCGTAGTCCCCGCGGCGGCGTGCGTGGTGGTCGCGGTGTAGGAGGCGAGGAAGCCGAGCGGATCGTCACCGACGGCTTTTGCCGCCGCCAGGAGATCCGCCGGGATGCGAAGATCCGCCGTGATCTCCCCGGGTGCGACCAGCGCGAGCGTGCCGCTCCACGCCAGCGATCCGACGTAGCCCAGGACGAGCAGGACGGTCCAGGGCAGCCTGTTCGTCGGGCCGGTCGCCATGGCCGGGGTGTTCGGGGTGTTCGGGGTGTTCGGGATGGCCGGGGTGTTCGGGGTGTTCGGGGTGTTCGGGGTGGCCGCCGGGGGGATGGTCGAGGCCCACCAGGCGGTGAGGGCAATCACGACCACGGCGATCGCGAGCGGGACCAGGACGAGGGAATCGAGACGGGGAGCCCATCCGCCGCGCAGCGGCGGGTCACCGATGCCCAGATCAAGGTCGCCGGTGGAGACGAGGAACATGCCGACGAGACCGCAGGCCACCAGGATGAGCCACAGCGCCGCCTCGCTGGCCTCGGTATGCCCGGCGGACCCAGCCCAGGGCCGGGACAGGCCGCCACGCGGTCCGGGCGACCGGCTGGAGGCGGCGACAGCGGTCGGGTCGGAGGCGCCGTCCGTCGCGCTCACCGGTCCGTACCGAGGCAGGCCGCGTAGCTGGGCACCTTCGGTGCCGACCCGGAGATCATTACGTCACCGACCACCACTGCACGGTAACGAGTCCGGTTCGCTCCCAGCGCCGCAGTTGCTCCCGAGCCGGATGCCGGAGGTGCCGGCGGGGGTGCGACGAGCCGTCCGCGGTCTCGCCGGATCGGGCCTTGGCACGGGAGCGGGCCCGGCCCCGACGAGGTGGACAACCGGTGTCGGATGTGAGGAATCAGTCGAATCGATCGGCCGCGTTCGCGGTCCGTCGGCTCGCTCTGTACAGTGATCGACTGATGGTCGTACCTGCAGCGTTGCATCGAGAGAAGATCTTGATCGCGAAGATGACGATGTTCGTGGCGACGCGCCGATGCTGTTGTCGGGCCGCGTACCGGGGATTGGGGACACTGGTCTCGGTAGCACTGTCGGCCATGCGCGCCTGCTGTGCCAGCGGGTGGGTGCGACCCGTGCCATCGCTGGTGACCGCCGGCATGGAGGAAGGAACGCGAGGGCACGGTCATGCACCGGCGTCGCGTGTGATGGATCACATCTGCTTCGAGTGGCGCGTTTACTCAAGCTGAGTGAAGATCGGTTCGCAGATCATCGAACACGGAGGGGGCCACGTTGGCCGAGCTCAGGAAAGGAACCCGGATCACCGGCGCCGAGCGGGACAAGCTTGCCGCCGAACTTCGGAAGAAGTACGAAGGTGGGCAGAGCATCCGCCTGCTCGCCGAGTCCTCTGGTCGTTCGTACGGGTTCGTCCACCGGATCCTCTCGGAGTCCGGTACGACCCTGCGCGGCCGGGGTGGTGCGACCCGGGGCACCAAGAAGAAAAGCGCCTGAATCATGGCGGTCCCCGCCGCCGCTGTAGCGGCGGCGGCGGCCGGGCTGCGCGTGCGGGTCGCCGGGCCTCTCGTCACGATCGGGATGACGGACCTCGGTGATACCGGCGGGGCCGGTTCGTTCCCGGCTCTCGCGTCGGCGCTGGTCGGCGAACTGCGTCGGTTGACCGGTGAGGTCCGGGTCCTGGTTGTCCGGATAGGTCATTGCCCCCCGCCTGCCGCTGACCTCACCGACCCCGCACCCCGGGTGGGCGAGGGAGGACCTGCGTCCGCCGAGGGGCGGCTGTCCCCGGCCGCGGGCTATCGCGCGTGGCGCGACGCGATGGGGCGGGTCTCCGACCGGTCCGACCTGATCAGTGTGGCCGTCGTGGACACGACGGTCGGCGACCTCGGTCTCGCGGTGACGGTCGCCTGTGACCTGCGGGTCCTCGCCGCGGATGCGCGCTTCCGGCTGACCTGGGCGCGTGACGGCTTCCTGCCCGCGGCCGGTGCCATGGGTCGGCTGGTCGAGCTCCTCGGATACGCGAATGCCCTGGACCTCTGCCTGACCGGCCGTGAGCTCGCCGCCGACGAAGCGGCCAGGATCGGGCTGGCCCAGCGGGTCCTGCCGCGTGAGCTGCTGGACGAGCAGGTCGGCGTGCTGGTCGCGGCGCTCCTCGCGGTTCCCCGCGACATCGCGGCCGAGGTGAAGGCGCTGATGCGCGGCGCGCGGCGTTCCCGTCCCGCCACCCGCTCCGGCCGTCTCAACGAGCGGGCCGAGGACGAGGCCTGGGAACGCGTCGTCATCGCCCGCTCCGCTGCCGGTGACGACCCCGCGGCGGGGTGAGCGGCAGCCAGCACACCCGACGAGCCGCATCCGCTGCGGGAATGCCCGTCCGCAATTCCTGCTTACCTCGTTACACACTAAACACCGCCGCCAGGGAGGGCTGATGCGACCGGGAACGGACGGTTGGTCCACGATGCGTACCTTCCAACAGGACCGTTCGGTCACCCGGACCTCGCTGCGGCCTGGCACCCTGCGCAGGATCGTCGCCTTCGCCCGCCCCCATCGGCGGCAGCTCGCCTACTTTCTCGCGCTCATCGTGCTCAGCTCGGCTGTCGGTGCGGTTGTTCCGATGATCTTCAAGACGATCATCGACGACGGCATCGTGCGCCACCGGGTGGGGTTCGTGCAGGCGCTCGCCGCGGTCGTCGCGGGCCTGGCGTTCCTGGACGCCGGTCTGTCGCTCGCGCAGCGCTGGTTCTCGGCCCGGATCGGCGAGGGTCTGATCTACGAGATGCGCAGCCAGGTGTTCCGGCACGTGCAGTGCCAGCCGCTCGCCTTCTTCACCCGGACCCAGACCGGGGCGCTCATCAGCCGGTTGAACAACGACGTGCTCGGCGCGCAGTCGGCGTTCACCAACACGCTGTCGTCGGTGCTGTCGAATATCCTGTCCGCCGGATTCGTGCTCGCCGCGATGCTGGTGCTGTCCTGGCGGATCACGCTCGTGTCGCTCGTGTTGCTGCCGGTATTTATTATTCCGGCCCGCTTGTTGGCGCCCCGCCTGGCCAGGCTGACCCGGGAGAGCTACGGGTTGAACGCCGAGATGAACACGACGATGACGGAACGATTCAACGTGTCCGGAGCGATGCTCGCGCAACTGTATGGTTCGGCGGAACGGGAGGACGAGAACTTCCGTGTTCGGGCCGGGCGGGTGCGTGACATCGGGGTGACCCAGGCCATGTACGGCCGCATATTCTTCGTCTCGCTCACCCTGGTCGCCTCGCTCGCGACCGCGATCGTCTACGGGATAGGCGGTCGGTTCGCTGCCCAGGGCAGCTTGGAGGTCGGTACCCTGGTCGCGCTCACGGCCTACCTCGGGCGGCTCTACGGGCCGCTCACTCAGCTCTCCAACGTGCACGTCGACGTCATGACGGCGCTGGTGTCCTTCGAGCGGGTCTTCGAGGTGCTCGATTTGGAGCCGGCGATCGCCGACCGGCCGGGCGCTGTCGATCTGCCGGCAGGCGCGGCGACCATCGAGTTCGATCATGTCGGTTTCCGTTATCCGGCCGCCGACGAGGTCTCCCTGGCGTCGCTGGAGTCGGTCGCCGTACTCGACCCGCGGGTGCCCACGCCGGTGCTGCACGATGTCACCTTCCGGGTCGAGCCGGGGCAGGTGATCGCGTTGGTCGGCCCGTCCGGAGCGGGCAAGACGACGATCAGCCAGCTCGTTCCGCGCATGTACGACGTGCGGTCGGGGTCGGTACGCATCGGCGGGCACGACGTCCGCGATCTCACCCTTCGGTCCCTGCGGTCCGCCGTCGGTGTGGTCACCCAGGACGCGCATCTGTTCCACGACACCATCCGCGCGAACCTGGCCTTCGCCCGGGCGGACGCCTCGGACGAGCAGATGTGGACCGCTCTGGACGCGGCGCGGATCGGGCCGCTCGTGCGCTCCCTGCCGGACGGCCTGGACACGGTCGTCGGTGACCGGGGCTACCGCCTGTCCGGCGGGGAGAAGCAGCGGCTGGCCATCGCCCGGCTGCTGCTGCGCGAACCGGGCATCGTCGTGCTGGACGAGGCCACCGCGCACCTCGACAGCGAGTCCGAGGCCGGCGTGCAGCAGGCGCTGACCGCCGCGCTGGTGGGACGGACATCCCTGGTCATCGCGCACCGGCTGTCCACGGTGCGCGACGCCGACCGCATTCTGGTGGTCGACGACGGGCGGATCGTGCAGAGCGGGACCCATGAGGAGCTGCTGGCCCGCGGCGGGCTCTATGCCGAGTTGTACCGGACCCAGTTCGCCCCGGTCACGCCCGTCGGTGCTGATGCGGGGTGGGCCGAAGGGGCCAGTGCCCCACCGGTCGGGGTCTGACTCCTGGGCCACATCCGGGCGCGCCACGTTCGGGCGGCCGGCGTCGCGCCGACCCGACAGGTGGGCGGCGACCGGCCGTGGTCCGCGGCCGGTCGCCGCCCACGGCCGCCCGTCGTGGCGACACTAAGATCCGGGCTCGGCCGAACGAAGCGCTGCGGCCGTGGGGGAGCTCTCGCCGGCCGCGCTGCCGGCGTGCACCTCCGAGGCGACGACGCTGGTCTCGGCGGGAGCCATGACGTCGGCGACGGCGATGTCGATGTCGCCGGACGGCTGGCGGTGGATGGCGGGATTTTGTTTCATATCGGCTCCGGGGGGACTCGATCGTGCCCTACCGACTTCCGCATCCGAGGAAGCGGATCCCAGGAACGTCCGGCGCCCTTGCCGTCTTTCCCGTATCACGCGCGTCAACCGACAGGGGTGTGGCGCGGACGATATGAACGGTACGCCGCCGTGCGACCACGTGCAGCATATAACGGATACGCCTGATCTGACTACTTCTCGGGCCGCCGCGCGCGCCTCCCGGTGGCCCCCGTGTGCAATGACCGACGATCAGTACTTAGGCTCTGGGTGTGCCCCGTAGAGCCAAGATTGTTTGTACCCTCGGCCCCGCGACCAGCTCGCCAGAGAAGGTCCGGGCCCTCGTCGACGCGGGAATGGACATTGCCCGACTAAACTTCTCCCACGGAACACACGAACAGCATGCCGTCACTTACGCGCGGGTGCGCGAGGCCGCGGAGGCGGCCGGCCGCAGCGTCGGCACGCTCGCCGACCTCCAGGGACCGAAAATCCGGCTGGGGAACTTCGCCGACGGCGGGGTCACCCTGCTGCCCGGTCAGCGGTTCACCGTCACGATCCGCGATGTTCCCGGCGATCAGCATCAGGTCGGCACGACCTACCCGGGCCTGCCGGGCGACGTCGCGGCCGGGGATCGCGTCCTGGTCGACGACGGCCGCCTGGTCCTGCAGATCGACGGGGTGACTGACACCGACGTCCACACCACGGTCGTTGTCGGCGGGCCGGTGAGCGACCACAAGGGGATGAACATTCCCAACGCCGCGCTCACCGTCCCGGCGCTCACCGAGAAGGACGCCGCTGACCTGCGGTTCGCTCTCAACCTCGGGGTGGACATGGTCGCACTGTCCTTCGTCCGGAGCGCCGTGGACGCCGCGGCGGTGCATGCGATCATGGATGAGGTGGGGATCCGGGTTCCGGTCCACGCCAAGATCGAGAAGCCGCAGGCGGTCGCCGAACTCGACGAGATCATCGAGGCGTTCGACGGTCTGATGATCGCCCGTGGCGATCTCGGGGTCGAGCTGCCGCTCGAGGACGTGCCGCTCGTGCAGAAGCGCGCCGTCAGCCAGGCCCGGGAGCGGGCCAAGCCGGTGATCGTCGCGACCCAGGTGCTCGAGTCCATGGTCAGCGCGCCGCGGCCGACCCGTGCCGAGGCCAGTGACTGCGCCAACGCCGTCCTGGACGGCGCTGACGCGATCATGCTGTCGGCGGAGACGAGCGTCGGTGCCTACCCCATCGAGGCCACGGCCACCATGGCGCGCATCATCGAGACCGCCGAGGCCGACCTCGGCCGGATACCGCCCCTGCGGACCGAACCGCGCACGCTCGGTGGGGCACTCGCCCAGGCCGCCGCGTCGGTAGGAGCCGCGGTCGGCGCCCGTTACCTCGTGGCCCACACCCTCAGTGGTGACACGGCCCGGCGACTCGCCCGGTACCGTACCGAGGTCCCGGTGCTGGCCTTCACGCCGATTCCGGCTGTCCGCAACCAGATGGCGCTCTTCTGGGGCGTGGAAACCTTCCTCGTGCCGTTCGCGGACAGCACGGACGAGATGGTCCGCCAGGTCGACAGCGCCCTCTTCCATATTGGCCGATGCAAGCCGGGTGAACTGGTGGTCGTCGTCGCCGGGACGCCGCCGGGCGTGGCCGGCATGACCAACATGATGCGGGTCCATCGCATCGGGGAGGCCATCTGACCCCACCGTCTGAACCGACCCCACCGTCTGGTGTCAGCGTCGCATCCCTGATCTTTGATCCCTGACCGAGAACTGGCATACCTCGAGCACCCCGAGCCGCGCCGACGCCGAGTCCGCCGGTCACCGGCGGCCCGCCGGCGCGGCCCCCCGTTGTGCCGTTGCCGTTCTGGCACATGTCAGGCGTGGACCGATGACTGTCATGATGAGGCCCAGCTGGGCCTAGGCGGACAAGCTGGGGGCGTGGTACGGCCCGGGGCCCGGCCGCCTCCGGTCCGTACCGGTCCGTACCGGGTCGGCCGGCGGCCTGTTGCACACGGTGTATGTCAGGAAGTGGTGGGATGGCCGAGCAGGGAAGTGGGACGGACGGTCAGGCGTCCGACGCCCGGTCGACGAACGGCGACGCCGCGGCCAATCCCGAAACCGGAGTACCCCGGACCGGGCAGAGCGGTGGGACCACGGAGAAGACCGCACCGCGCCCGGGGGCCGGGAGGAACGCGGCCGCCACGTCCGCCCGTGCGCCGAATCCGACCTCCTCCCAGAGCGGACGAGCAGCGAGCGCGAGTTCGGCCGATGCGGATCCGGCCGGCCGGAGCGGTGCGGAGCGGGCCGGAAGCCCGCAGGGCACGACAAAGACAGAGAATCCCGGAAAGCCGGGAAACTTCGGAAAGCCGGGAAACCCCGGGAGCGCGGGGAGCGCGGTTGCCGCCCCGCGGCAGGGTACCGGCCGTATCCCGCCGACGTCGGTTCCACCCTTGGGAGGAGCTTCACCGGCGCGGTCCGTGGGCGGCGGGCAGCGGTCGGTGCCGCCGGCTCCCGCCCGGCCAGCCGCGGCGGACACCCCGGAATCATCGAAGCGGTCGACGCCACCGAAGACCGACACACCCGGCCAGCCTGCTTCCGGCCAGGGGCGCGGCGCCGTCCGACGGCCCCCGGCTTCGTGGCCCGGGCCGCCCGTCTCACCCCCGCCCACCCCGGCGGCGGCGCCACCGGCCGCGAGCCGTTCGGGTAGTCCCGCGGCACCGCCTCCCCCGAGTCGCGCGGGGAATCCGGTCAGTTCGGCCGGAAGCGCGCGTTCGACGCCCGGCCGTACGAGTGCCTCCCCACCGCCGGTCCCCGCGCCGCTGCCGGCACCGGCGCCGACCCGGGCTCGCCCGCCGGCGCCGTCCGAGCTGTCCGCCAGCCCGTCCCATCCCGCCGGACAGTCCCCGATCCGGGAACGGATCAGCCCGTCGTCGCCCGACGGTCCACTCCCACGTCGCGGGGACGAGGGCGGCCGCGGATCTCGTCCCGACCGGCCGGTACCGCGATCCGGGGCGTCCGGTTCGCCGACGCCGACGCCGACGCCGACGCCGACGCCGACGCCGACGCCGACGCCGACGCCGACGCCGACGCCGACGCCGACGCCGACGCCGACACCGACACCGACACCAACGCCGACGCCGACGCCGACACCGACGCCATCCCGACCCGCGTGGTTCGAGCGCGACGTCTCGAGGACCTCCGCCGGTTCCGGTGCCAGGGTGCCACCCGTTCCCGGCGTTGAGGAGGGTCCTCGGCCGCGAGGAGTACCGGCGCCCGTTCCCGTCCGGGATCATCGAGAACCTGGAAGGGATCCCCTGGAGGCCGCGGCCGGGCGTCGGATGGCCGCCCGTACCGACGGGGATGATCATGTGCTCGATCATGATCGTGGTCGTCCACGGGCGTCGCGTTCCACCGACCCGCCGACCATGCAGGTGCGCCGACAGCTCAGGCCCGATCTCGAACCGGATCCGATGCCCTCCGGCACGAGGGACGAGGCGTGGCCCCTACCGGTCTCCGGCGCGGGGCCGGGCGGCGAGCCGGTGACCGATGCCTATCCCTACCCCGACCCGGCCTTTGACCGCCGGCTGCACGCGTATCCCGGGCGGAACCGGGGCGCGGGTGACGACCATGACCTGGAGGGTCAGGAACGGCGTGCGGACCCGGGGCCGCGGCCGGTTGTCCCGCGTCCGCAGGCCTTGCCCGAGGCGCATCGTCCGTCGACGCCGTCCGAACAACCGACGCCGTCCG
>NZ_JDWE01000034.1:0-13432 GCF_000685765.2 Frankia sp. BMG5.23 | reverse complement strand
CGACGCCGTCCGAACAACCGACGCCGTCCGCTTTCCCGCCGGCCACCGCGCCCCGGCCGGTCGCCGCGCTGATGGTGGTGCTGGCGGCCGTCGGCGCCGGCATCGGTTCCGTCCTGCCGTGGAGCGAGATGTCCAGCGGCGACGAGACACGTACGTTCAGCGGTCTTGTGGTCGGAGACGGGCGCATCGTCGGTGTCCTGGCGGTCACACTCGGTGCCATCGGGGTGGGACGGTTGGTGCGTCGGCCGCTTGCCGGTGCGATCGATGTCGCCCTCGCCCGAATCATCGCAGTTCTGATCGTGATCATCACCGCTCTGGACCGGGTCTACGGGCCGCCGACCCTCGCATCGTTCCGCGCGATTTCCGCGGATGCAATCTCGATCCGTCCACAGGCAGGGATCACGGTGTGCCTCGGCGCCGGCCTCCTCGCCCTGATCGGGGCGATGCTGCTCCAGCCGAGGACGAAGCCCCCTCGAAGATGACCTGTCCGCATCGATCCGGTCTCGGCGGTCGTGCTTCGAAGTCCTTCCGCTGACCCCTTGACGGGGGACAACGGATTCGGTGGATGTGGGTCATGACCGAATCGTCATTGTCCGCGAGGATATTCCTGGTCAAGGAGACACGGGGGAGGCAAGGGGACACAGGGAGGACAGGCCGCCGGGCCAGGGGATGTCCGCCGAGGTGTTCCGTTCCTTGATCGGGCGCGCGCTCTCCCGCTGTGCGGGGGGTGGCGCGAGGGCGCGCGCCGGGTCCACCTCCTCGTGATCACTCTGGTGGCGCGGTCAGGCCGTTCCCTCGGCACCGGGGTTGAGATGACCGTCTTCCACCGCGAGTTTGTAGAGGTCGACCTTGGTGCTCGCGTCCCGCCCGGCCTTGCGGTACTTCGACCGGACCCGATCGATGTACTGCTTCGCCGTTTCCGGGGAGACGTTCATCTTGTGGGCAACCGTCTTCATGGGCATTCCGGTCGCATAGAGACGCAGTGCTTCTACCTCTTTGGGCGACAGATCCGGTTTGTCCGTAGCGTCATCGGTGAGCAGCAGGAATGCCAGCTGCGGCGAGATCCACCCCGTTCCCGCGGCGGCGGCGCGGATCGCGGTGGCCAGATCCTCGATGTCGTCGGTCTTCGGGACGAAGCCCGACGCGCCGGCGCGCATCGCGTCGCGAACCGTCGCGGGAGCCGCCGCGGCGCTGAAAACCACGACCGCGCGGTCCACCGCGAGCAGCCGCTGGATGTTATGGGGCGGCGCGGTGCCATCGCCGAGATCGAGATCGAGCAGGATCACCTGGGCGCCGCGCCCCGGACCGGCCAGCAGGGCTTCGATGGAGTGGGCGGTGCCGATCAGCCTGAAGTCCTCGACGTCGTGAAGGAGGTCCGCGAGGCCGCGAAGCACGATCGGGTGATCGTCCACTGCCGCCACGGTGATGGCGCCAGGTACTGCGGGTACTGTGGTTCCGTTCGCTACGCTCATGCTGGTCCAGTCGTTCTCCCGGACTTGCCGGCCACGAGGCGACAGACCTCGTCAGGCCGTACGGGCGTTGGTGCCCGCTGGCGGAGCGTGGGGGCGCCACCGATCGCTGGGTGCGTCGGGGACACCGCATCCAGCGACGCCAACCATTTCAGCAGATCCCCACCGGGTAGCTGGTGGAGCATGGGGAGGGCCCAGCGTGGCGAGCGTCACGAGGGACACGTCCATCAGAAGACGATCGTAGATCGTCGGCCGTCCACGCCCGAGCGCGGCTCGGACGTGCTAGCGGCTCGTGGCGAGTTCGTCGGCGTCGGCGCGGGCAATGGGTGCTACGCCAGCGGCGCGCCTGGAGCCAGGCCGACCGTGCTGTCGCACGACCCCGGCAGCGGGCGCCGACGACGGCTAGCTCGTCCAGTCCTCCCAGCTCAGGCCGGTGACCCGGCTGAACTCCGAGGTGTTCGCCGTAACGACTGTCAGCCCGCGCCGCAGTGCCTGCCCGGCGATCAACAGATCGTAGGCGCCAATCGGCGTCCCGGCCTTCTCCAGGACGGCGCGCACCTCGCCGGCAGCACGGGCATCCTCGTCATCGAAGTCAAGCAGGTCCAGGTCACCGGAGAGCAGTATCCGCAGGCGCTCGGTGTTCTCCGGCACCTGAGCGCTCTTCGCCACGCCGTACCACAGCTCGAACAAGACGACCGACGAGAGCGCGAGATAATCCTCTGACGCTTCGGCCTCCCGGTACCGTTCCCGCACGCCGACGGGCTTGTTCCGCAGCAGTGCGACCACAGTGCTGGTGTCCAGGAGGCAGTTCACCCGAAGAAGTCCTCCCCGGCGGGCGTCGGCGGCTGGTTCCTGCCGTCCTCGAACAGCGGCACGTCCACGAAACGGTCCAGCTCGGCGAACCAGGCGTCGACATCGGACGCGATCGGCTCTAGCAGCACGCCGTCTCCCATGTGCCGGACGCGCACCCGGTCACCGGGCAGCCGGAACTCCTTCGGGAGCCGCACTGCCTGGCTTCTGCCGTGCATGAAGAGCCTCGCGATCGCCGTGTCCGCCACAACGCCTCCCGCACATGATAGCTATCGATAGTATATACCAGGTGTCCGCGGCCGACTCGGTCAGATGGCGGTAGCGCGGGCACGCTGTGGCATGAGGCGGCGGTGCTGGCGGCACGTACGAGGGCGGCGACAGCCGAAGACGCGCTGGCTGGTCGGCCTGCGGGCAGGTGGCCGCCGGGGCGTCAACGATCGTAGGCGATGCGTTCGAGCCCCATGGCCAGCCTTTCGAACTCCGCCGGATCGGTATAGACGTGCGCGCTCGCGCGGAGGACCGGCCCGGTGAGATCCCGGGAGCGCTCCACGGGGATGGCACTGGTGAGCACCCGGTCCTCTCGGTAGAGCCGGTCCCGGACGGCCACCGGATCGGTGCCGGGGGGCGGTTGCATGGTGATGATGCCGCACGGTGAATCTGGGTCCTCGCGCACCCGCCAGCCGCCGGCCCCGTCGAGAAGGCGTCTTCCCTGACCGGCCAGCCGCGCGATGCGGGCGAAGACAAGTGACGGGCCGGAATCCGTCAATTCCGTGACGGCCTGCCCCAGGCCGATGCGGGACACGGTCGCCGCCTCGCCTATCCCGAGCCGGGCCAGTCCGGGGAGAGGAACCGGACGGTCGTTGCGGTCGAAGCGTGCGCTGTGCAGGCTCGGCACGGCGATATCAAGAAGATCGACGCTGCCTTTCCGGACGGCGAGAAATCCTGCTCCTCGTGGCCCGCAGAGCCATTTTCTCGACGTTCCGATATAGGCGCTGGCCGCGGTCTGGCGCACCTCGACCTGGCCGAGGGACTGCGCCACGTCGAGTACCAGGGGGACGCCTTCGGCCGCGCAGCGCGCACCGATCGCGGCTGCCGGCTGAACGATGCCCCGTTGGCTTGGCACCTGCGGAAACACCACGAGGTCGAGGTCGGCGAGACCGATGCGCCCGGGTGCGTCGGCGCAGGCTACTCCGGCCCGGTCGAGCGTCTCGACGTCGATGACCCCGGTCTCGTCGACGGGAAGATCGACCAGCGAGACCGCGGTGCGCAGCGCCCGGGCGGCGAGTACGAGCATGTTGGACCCGTACTCGCTTGGTACCACGCCGATCCTCGCCCCGGCGGGGAGCCGCCAGGCCATCAGCAAGCTGGCGAAAGCCGCGCTCGCCGAATGGTGGAAGCTCAGGTCATCAGCGTCGAGTCCCGGGCCCATCAGGCTGACGAGCCTGGCCCGCGTGGCGTGGAGCCCGCTGCCTGCCTCCACCTCGGCGGCGTACGCGCCGAGTGCGCTCTCGCGCTCCAGGTACGCGGCCTCGGCCGCGATCGTGGCCCGACTGGGGCGGGCCGCGCCGGCCGAGTCGAGATGAACCACCGACGACGGTGACCGGGCCGCACGCCAGCGGTGGAAGAGCCGGAGCTGCTCGGGATCTTCGTTCGGCCCGGGATCGTCGCTGTCGGTGAACCGGCGCTGGCGGGGCTGATGGATCGACGGTGTGTCCACGGGAACAGGGTGACACCTCGACGACGCGTGCGGCACCGTGCCGACGGTATGGACGTCGTGGTTGCGACGGTGTTTCCGTCGGTCGTGGGTTCGAGTCCCACCCGCTCCACCAGTTTTTTGATCATGCATCCGACCTGGACGAATGCGGTTTGCGATCTATCACTTTGAGGTCCGGCTCTGTGGAACGGTGCTGGTCAGGACCTCGGCCGCTGGTTCGAGCCCCGGCTGGACGACCACTTTGCCGCCGTGCGAACCGCGTCCGCCTCGTCGAGGTACTGCGTAGCGGCGACTTCCGGCGACGACACCCGTCGTCGCCACCGGCAGCGACCGGGTCAGCACCAAGAACGTGCGGGGCAATCTGTTCGCCGAGGGCCTGGACAGGGATGAAGGGGACAGTCACGTCCAGATGCCGTCCGCCATTGTCGTGGCCCCGGACCCGGACCGGACCCCCGGCGCCGCCGTATTGGGTGAGCCGGCAGGGACCGTGAGCCGGCAGGACAATGTACATGGCCCTGACCGCTTCGTGTCTGTGGCCTCTCTCGTGGACGTCCTCGATTCGGCGGCGGAGATCATGTCTGACACCTCCCGCGCACACTTCTTCGGCAACCTCGACGAACTGGTGGCCACCTCGCGGCTGGTGGTGGACCGCCCGGCCGGCAGCAGGCACCCGCGGGTGCCGCGGGCCGTGTACCCCGTCGACTACGGCTACTTGGAGGGCACCGTGGCCGCGGACGGCGGCGGTATGGACGTCTTCCGCGGCAGCGCCGCCGGCGCCGGTGTGGTGGGATTCTTCGTGACGGCGGATCCGGGCAAGCGCGACGTGGAGGTCAAGGTACTGATCGACTGCACCGCCGACGAGGTCGAGCGTGTGCGGCGGCTGCTCGACGACGTCCTGGGGATCGGCGGCCTGCTCGTGCCGCGGTGCACGGAGACCGCCACTACATGAGAGCCACACAGGCTGGCCGAGCCCCCGGGCCGTTCACATTCGCTGTGTCAAACTGCGGGCGGCCGTCGTGGCGTGTGGCGGGCGATGTTGGTCTGCCCGTGCCTGACTATTCTTCGGCTGGTGCCGACCCTCATCTGGATCAACGGTCCGAACGCCGTCGGGAAGACCCAGGTCGCCCACAACCTGCACCGCAGACTGCCCGGAAGCTTCATCAGTGACCCCGAGCACCTCGGCTTCGCGATGCGCCGGATGCTCCCGAAGCCCCGGCGCATGGACTTCCGCGACGTCCCCCTGTGGCGCCAGGCGGTCAGCGAAATGCTCCACCTTGCTCTCCAAGGGCCCGAGGACCCGGTGATCGCGCCGATGACCATCCTCGACCCCGGCCTGCTCGGCGAGCTGACGGCCTCGGCCCGCGCCGCCGGGCACCGCGTCGAGCACGTCACGCTGCTTGCCGACCGCACGACGATGATCCGCCGCATCCACCGACGCGGTGAGACGTCCCGCAGTTTCAGCGCCCGCCAGCTCGACCGTGCCCTCGACGTCCTGCGGGCTCCCGAGTTCGCTCGTCATCTCCCCACCGACACCCTGTCGATCTCCGCCGTGGCGGATGACGTCGCAAGCCACACGGGGTTCACGCTCAGCCCTGACACATCAGGGCGACTCGTGCGACAGGGACGCCAACTCGCCGTCCAGCTCCGCCACATCCGCCTTAACGCTTGAAGATCACTCGACTATCGGCAGCCATGCCGCCGCAAGCGCGTCAGAGCCGCTGGCCCGACGGCTCGCGAAAAACCGGGTGCGCAGACGTGGCACCAGCAGGGACCATGGGGCGTGGCCTGGTTCATGACCGGAAGCATTGAGGAGTTTCTCGCGGTGGCGGGCGAGTTTCTGATGTCCCAGCTGGCCGAGAACACCGTGTTGGTCACCGTCGCCGAGACGCTCCAAGCGCGTGGCATGGCGGCATTCGGGGATGCGGCTCCCCTGTTCGGTTGGTGGCTGGAGGCTGGCGGACCCATCGAGAGCGCATTCGTGCATACCCCACCGAATCCCGTCCTTCTGACGACCGTTCCGCCGCGGGCAGTCGAGTCGCTGGTCGCGTCCTGGCCGCGCGGAAGGCCGCTGTCCGGGGTAAATGCGCCAGCGCAGGTGGCCAGCGCATTTGCCTCGTCCTGGCACCAGGGGACAGCTGCCGCGCCATCTCTTCATCGCCGGGAGCGTTTGTATCGGCTCGGAGACCTCGCAGCGCCCCAGCCAAAGCCCGCAGGTCGTCCTCGTGCGGCCGAGGCAACCGACAAGGACCTGCTCGTGGCCTGGGTCACGGCGTTCCAAGAAGAGACCGGTGCGGCCGCCGGCAACGCCCCGAGGCGGGTCGATGACCGTCTCAGCTATGGCGGCTTCACCCTGTGGGAGGTCGACGGTGCGCCGGTGTCGGTGGCCGGAATTACCCGGCCGGTAGGCGGGATGATCCGCATCGGGCCGGTATATACCCCGCCGGGCTTCTGGCGAAGAGGCTACGCCGGGGCGGTGACAGCGGCGGTGAGCCAGACCGCGCTGGAAGCGGGAGCGCGCGAGGTCCTGTTGTTCACCGATCTGGCCAATCCGACCAGCAACAGCGTGTATCAGCGGCTCGGCTTCGAACCTGTCGAAGACCGCGTCGTGCTGCTGTACGAGCGCACGCCCACGCCTTCGATCTGACCGGAAAAGCGATCCAGACAGCGATGCCGCGCACTGAGTCAACCTCCCCTGGAGAGCGGTGGTTCTTCTCGCGGCGTGACTGGCGGTCGGATCGGCAACCCAGCACAGCCGCGGTCTCGGACCAGCCATGTGACGATCGGAGCCCACCGTCGCCCCTACGATCAGAGCCGTGTCCGGTCGCGATCTTTGCCGACGGTTCTACGAACAGGCAGTTCGGCCGCTGATCCCTGGCGTGCCCCACGCTGCCGCGTTGCTCGGTGAGGGTTCCGAGGTACTCGGCTTCGACGACGAGGTCTCCACGGACCACGATTTCGGCCCCCGCGTGCAGCTGTTTGTCCCGCCAGGTCTCGATACCACGCCGATCGAGATCGCCATGGAGAGGCTGCCAGCGCGGTTCGACGGTTTCCCGGTTGTCTATCCCGACGGGGACCGATACGACGGCTGGCCACATCACCAGGTGGAGGTGACCACTGCGCGGGTGTTCTTCGTCGACCGGCTCGGCGTCGACCCGGCCGACGGGATGGATCTGGCGGACTGGCTGCTGGCCCCGACCCAGATCCTGGCCAGTCTCACAGCCGGTGTGGTCCTGCACGACCCGCTCGATCTGCTCACCGCGCGGCGCCGGGCGCTGGCCTGGTACCCAGACGACGTCTGGCGCTACGTCCTGGCAGCCGGCTGGCTGCGGGTCAGCCAGGAAGAACCGTTCATCGGCCGCACCGGCAGCCGGGGCGACGACCTCGGCTCGCGCATACTCGCCGCCCGCCTGGCCCGTGACCTCGTCCGGATCGGCTTTCTCCTCGAATGCCGCTGGGCCCCGTACAGCAAATGGCTGATGACCGCGTTCGGGCAGTTGACCCTCGCGGACCAGGTCGGCGAGCACCTGGGCCGCGCGCTCGATGCGCCGCGGTGGCGGGACCGCGAAGCAGCGCTGTGCGCCGCGGCCAGTCACCTCGCCACCGCCACCAACCGGCTCGGTCTGGCCGAGCCCGTCGACCCCGCGCCGCGACGCTTTCACTCCCGAAACATCCAGGTACTCGGCGCGCAACGCCTCACCCGCGTGCTGACCGACGCGATCAGCGATCCGGGGCTGCGGGCCCTCCTCACCCGGCTCGGACACCAACCCGACGGCCCGCTTGGCCATCTCCCCGGCGCGATCGACCAGGCTACCGACAGCGTCGAAATCCTCACTCAACCGAACCGCCGCCGCGACTACGCAGCCCTCCTTGGCCTCTGGTCCTGAATGTTCCGGAGCACTGATCCGACGGCGCGCGGACGTCGGGGTGCCTCGTTCGAGCTGGGGATGGGCGCGGTGGCCGTCGGTGGATAGCTACCAGCGCATGGTCGGCGTAGAATCGAGCGAAACGAGCATGCCGATCGCCCCGATCGCCTCGATCGTCCTGGAGGCCGTTCATGACCTCACCCACCCGACCCGAACCGCTCCACGACGAGACGTACCTGCCAGGCGAGGACACCGGTGAGATCATCGACTTCCTGGCCGCGCTTCGCGACCGCGGCCGGCAGACCGCCGACCCGCGACCTCGGCTCACCGGCCCGGACGGGCACAGCGTCGAGCTTCCCGAGCCGATGTTCAATGTCCTTCTGCAGGTCGCCGCGGCGATGAAGGCGGGCCTAGCCGTCACGGTGGCGCCGCACCATCTGACGATGTCCACCCAGGAAGCCGCGGACCTGCTCCGTATCTCCCGCACCACCCTGGTTCGGCTGCTGGAGAGCGGCGCCATCCCGTTCGAGAAGCCCAGCCGCCACCGCAAGGTCCGCCTCGACGACCTCCTGGAGTACCGCCGACGCCAACGCCACGCCGCCGACCTCGCCTTCGCCGACATGGTCGCCGATACCGAGCGTCT
The DNA here is from genome assembly GCF_000685765.2 of Frankia sp. BMG5.23. Lineage (NCBI taxonomy): Bacteria > Bacillati > Actinomycetota > Actinomycetes > Frankiales > Frankiaceae > Frankia > Frankia sp. BMG5.23. Next base: position 4,933 of record NZ_JDWE01000034.1, on the reverse strand, counting down.
CGGCCTCTACGACGTCAGCCCCGACGAGACCCGGGCGGCACTGAAAGCCGCACGCAAGAAGACCGAAGGCTGACCGGGATGTTCTCAGCGCTACTCGACACCTGCGTCCTCGTGCCCAGCAGGGCGCGCGACATGCTGCTTGAGATCGCCAGCACCGGTGCCTACCGGCCGCTCTGGTCGAGCGAGATCCTGGACGAGCTCGAACGGACCCTGCGCACGCTGCTCGCCAAGCGTGGCGTGTCACCAGAAGAAGCCGATGCCTACCTCACCCGCCTCTTCCGGCAGATGAAGACCACCTTCCCGGACGCCCCCGTGACCGGCTGGGAACGGCTCGTGCCGACCATCGAACTCCCTGACCCCGACGACCGGCACGTCGTCGCCGCCGCCATGGCCGGCCGAGCCGACGTGATCGTTACCGACAACCTCACGGACTTTCCACCCGCCGCGCTTCCCATGCCCCTGACTCGCCAGTCCCTCGACGACTTCTTCCTTGACGAACTCGACCTCCACCCGGACCTCGTCGTCAAGGCCGTTCGTGCCATCGCCGCCCGGACCGGCAGATCCGGCCCCACGCTGACCGCCTACGACATCGCTACCTACCTGCGTGCCCACGGCGCCCCGGCATTCGGCGCACGCCTTCTCGTTGCACTCGATCAGACGGCAAGACCGGCTCCGTAGCGACGTGGCCCGGGCTCAGCGCATGTCTGGTCGCTCGCCCGCACCACAACCCCCGCAATGACGGTCAGCAGACGGGCGGAAGTGCCAGGAACCACCAGGTCTGCGGAACGCACGTTCGAACCGGTTGTCGATGTTGCCGGTCGGACGGTCACTGGGAATCGGCCCTGGTCAGCGCCCGAGTGCCGACCGGCCGGATGGCGATTTCAGGGCCTACAACCAAGATCAGTCGATTCGGATGCTGGTGCACATGGTCCACCACGCAGAGTAAATAGCCTCCGACCCGGCTAGATAGCTTTGACCTATGAATCGAGCCTGGCTGTCTGCGTCCATCGCCACAGGTAGTCATGCATGAGCGGCTGGTTCGCGCAATGCCGGGACTCCTACGCCGACCGGCTCATGCGGTCACTCTCGGCGTCCGGCACGGATCGCCGCGCCCGAGACGCAGCCGTCCGGTGTCCTGTGCCGGGTTGCCGTTCTGGCGGCGAAGGCCAGCCGGTCAGGTGGCGCGGCCAGCGGCGGGAGCTGAGGCCGGGCTGAGCATGGCGGCCAGCGCTGCCATCGCATCGGGAATGGACCTCTCCGCCCCCAGCGAGGGCGCCGACAAGCTGCTCGCGACCCTCGACGTCCGCCCCGTCAGCGACTGGCGCGATGTCGAGGGTGGCCTGTTCGCCGTCGTCGACGAGACCGCGGCGGTGCCGACCGCCGGCTGACCCCTCCGAGACCACGAGCGCCCCGGCCTGGGTCCAGGCCGGGGTTTCTCTTTGCCCGGACAAGGTGGGGGCGGCGCGCGCGACCAGGCGGCGCGCGGCGGGCACGCAGTGGATCGCGACCTGCGGTTTCGTCGGGAACCGGTAGTTCTTGGACGGTGCCGCCAACGAGGATCAGATCGGGACTGGATGCCGCCCACGCTCGGCACCTGGTCGGTCCACCGTCGCCGGGTAGCGGCCGGCGTGAGCAACCAGGCTGGCGAGTCGCCGATCCGGGCGTCCGCCGAGCGAAACACCCAGAGCAGCCGGCCGGTTTGGACGCCGGATCAGGTTGGTAACCCGTAGATCGCGATCAGCGACGGGCGAACCAGCAGCCGCGGACGAACACTGCCGAGCCAGCAGCCGTCTGCCTCCGTCGTCGCACCGCGGTCGGCCGCCGTCCGGATCAGCCGGCGGAACGGGCCGGCTCCGGACCGGTCAACGGGAGCCTCTACTCCGGATCAGCAGTGGAGAGGATCTGCGTCCTCCCGGCCAGGCCATCCGGCCACCCATACGAGCAAGGCGTCGAAACAGTGGCTGGCAATTGTCCAAATCACATATTCCCAATTCACAAGGTGAGGAAAGTTCGGTGGGAACTTTCACGACCCGAGCGTTCAGCGGAAGCACCTTACTCGCCAGACGATGACCTCTGTCTCACATCATCTTGGCAGGTAGGGCGAGGGCGACGCCCAAGGTTGACGCCGACCGAAGGCAGAGCCCTTCGAACTTCATTGCTTACTACTGATGACATCACAGGTCCCCGGAGCCCGCAGGCAGCTACAGGAAGCTCTCATCTATACGCCATCGATGAGAGGGGACGCGACGATCAGAGCCCGGGAGTCGGCCCAGGCTAGCTGCGGCGTCGGCCCTCGACATACCGATATCGACGTGCCGGAAGATATCGACATCCGCTTAATGGGATGCGCAAAGGGTCACGGACCGCGTTTACTTTCAGTAGCCGGAAGAGATCGCAATTCCCGCCTCTCGATGAGTCGAGCATTGCGCTGGCCTTGTCATGCGCCATCGCCAGGTGTAGCGTGTCGCTAGGCGTCGACTGACCGTCAGAAGACGCGTCAATTCGTACCGCCCGAATAGACCATCGGAGGTCTTCACTTTCCGATGCCCTGAATTCGTGCACCCCATTCTCGGGAACTCTTCACCAGGTAGGCACGGAAGACCTGGTCACGCCGGAACAAGAATCCGGACAAGCTAATCGGCTGATCGGAGGCCGGAGATCATCGTACGTAGGCTTCAACCACCAGCACGTAGCGTACTCCAGGTCATGAACCGAAGGACAGGACGGCCAGCCTAGGGATGATCACGAGGATGTCGAACGAAGCCTACATCGAGCCCGAACCCGCGAAGCGCTTCGTCGACCACGCGGTGGAGGAGTATCAGCGGTGCCTGGCGAGTAGGAACGCCGATGGTGTGCCAACTCATCTACCGCGTGCCTCCGGCCTCCTGTTCGGTGTCGACAATCGCCACGGGATCACGATCGGCGACATCGAATTCGTGAAGAATGTGCGCGACAGCGACGCGGACGTGATAGCCGAGTTCGAAGATGTAATCGCACCGCAGTTCGGCGACGTGTACAGGAACCCCGGCCGCGGGTTCTGGTGCTCCGGCGAGGACGTCTTTCAGGCGGTGAAAAAGCACGAGGCGGCGGGTCTCGAGCTGATCGGCTCGATTCATTCTCATCCGAACTGGCATGAGATCGGACCTCAGCATGAGCGGACGCAGCGGTTGAGCGAGAAGCCGACCCGGATGGATGAGTACCTGTTCCGTCAGTCCTCCTGGCCGGTCAACCTGATCTGGTATGTCCACGCGGGCCGTCAGGGCCTCGCACACCGGGTCGCCGCATGGAAAGCAGGGCCAGAGCGGTGCGCAGAGCTCGACCTACACATCCCGTCGCAGATCCGGGATGAGTTCGGACTGGGATGACGGTCCACCGCGGCGGCCTCGGAAGACACGACGCGTCAATCGCGTGGCCTCGGTACAGGCCAGAGGAGGAGACAGGATGAACGGAACGCAGAACGGCGCTCGCGAGGGTCTTCCACCGCCCATGGTTACCATCAAGATACCAGCGGCCTTCCGGGCGCTGTCCGGCGGGCAGCGGCAGGTCGCTGCCAAGGGCGAGAACATTCGCGAGGTGTTCGCCGACCTGAACGAGTGCCTGCCCGGGCTCATCGACAAGATCATGGACGGCCAGGGGTCGGTCCGACGGTATATCAACGTCTATCGAAATGACAACGACATCAGAGGCCTGGAAAATCTCGAGACCCGCGTCGAGGAAAGTGACGTGGTCTGGATAATACCTGCAGTGGCGGGAGGTAGCATTCGTCCGGCGGTCCAGGAGCCGAAGGTGCCAGAGGTTCTGCCCTCGGAGTTCTTCCTCAATCCTGGCCCATCACCGCACGCGACGAACGCCGAGCTCAGATCGAAATGCCCCGTCCACCAGATTAACTATCCTCCGGGAAGTGAGGCATACGCCGTTCTCGGCCACAGGGCCGTGGCGGAGGCCTTCACCGACTCGCGCCTGTCCAAGGAAGCGGAGAACCTACCTCCCAGGTTTCGCGACAGGGCTCTGTCCAGCAGCCTCCTCATGGTGCGTAACCTGGGATTCGCGGACCCTCCCGACCACGCCCGGCTGAGGAGGCCGATCAGCCGGGCATTTCTGCCGAACGCGATCGCCGACCTCCGCCCCCGCATCCAGGATGTCGTCGACGATCTCATCGACACATTCCCCGCGCCCGGTGAGATCGACCTCCTCGGCGCGTTTGCCCTGCCGCTTCCACTCACTGTCATCTGCGAGTATCTCGGGATACCTGTCCAGGACAGACCACTCTTTCTCGAGTGGGGTTACATTCTCAGCCAGGATCCCTTCCAGCACGCGGAGTCCGAGCTGAAGGCCGCGACCGAGGAATTCACCGACTACTTCACCCGGCTGGTGGCCCGACGCCGCACGGATCTGCGGAAGGACCTGCTCAGTGAGCTCGTAAGGGCGGCAGACAGTGACGCACTCAGTGAACGCGAACTCCTCTCCACCATTCTCCTCCTGCTCATCGCGGGCCACAAGACGGTCGCGAACCTGATAGGAAATGGGACTGCTCTGCTACTCGGCCACCCAGGCCAGCTCGACCTGCTCCGAACCACTCCCGAGCTGATTCCCGCCGCGGTCGAGGAGATGCTGCGCTTCGAGGGTTCGGCCGCCTGGGCATCCATGCGGGTCGCCGTCGAGGACATGCGGCTCGCCGGAACAGAAATTCCCAGGGGGAGCTTCGTGCATCTCTTGCTGTCCAGCGCGGGGCACGACCCTACCTGCCAAGATGATGTGAGACAGAGGTCATCGTCAGTCTAGGCTAGGTATGGCGGGNAGGGNGGGGNTGATCGTGGCGATGGTGCTGACGGCCGGGCGGGGCCTGGTCGATGATGGTCGGGTGGATGACGAGCCCGAGCGGCCGCGGCCTGACCCGGAGGTCGAGCCGAAGGCGAAGCGGCGGACGTTCACG